>JBDTMS010000571.1:0-3610 GCA_039934195.1 Betaproteobacteria bacterium | reverse complement strand
GGGACAGACCTTCGAGGTGATCTCGCCGAGCGATGGTCTGCCGTTCGCCGCAGTGGCGCGCGGCGGGGCTGAGGATATCGACCGCGCAGTGAAGTCTGCCCGGAAGGCGCTGTCGGGGCCTTGGGGTCGCCTTTCAGCGACAGAGCGCGGCCGGATCTTAACCAAGATGGCCGGGATTATTCTCGAGCGCGCCGAGGAGCTCGCACAGCTCGAGGCGCGCGATAACGGCAAGCCGCTGACCCAGGCGCGTGCGGACATGCAGGTAACGGCGCGCTACTTCGAGTTCTACGGCGCGGCCGCCGACAAAGTGCATGGGCAGGTTATCCCCTTTCTCGATGGCTACACGGTCACCGTTCTGCGGGAGCCGCATGGCGTAACCGGCCACATCATCCCGTGGAATTACCCGGCGCAGATGTTCGGGCGCACGATGGCGCCGGCACTCGCGATGGGGAACACCTGCGTGATGAAGCCGGCGGAAGACGCATGCCTGAGCTCGCTCGAGATCGCCAGGATCGCGATGGATGCCGATATGCCGCCTGGTGTGGTCAATATTGTTTCGGGATACGGTGAAGAGGCGGGCGCTGCGCTGGCCGCGCATCGCGATATCAATCTACTGTCGTTCACCGGCTCATCCGAAGTCGGCACGCTGGTGCAGCAGGCGGCCGCCAAGCACCACGTCCCGTGCGTGCTCGAGTTGGGCGGTAAATCGCCGCAGGTCATTTTCGCGGACGCCGACCTGGAACAGGCGTTGCCCGTCGTCGTGAAAGCGATCATCCAGAACGCTGGCCAAACCTGCTCAGCCGGCGCGCGTCTGCTGCTGGAAGTGTCCATCTACGAGCAGTTCGTCGCGCAAGTCGCGCAGCGCTTCAAGCAGCTTAGGGTCGGTACGCACGACATGGATCTCGATGTCGGCCCGGTGATTAACCTGCAACAGAAAAACCGGGTGGAGCGCTTTATCAAGCAGGCGCAGGAAACCCGCGTGCCGCTGCTGGCGGAAGGTGCATTGGCCGCGAACCTGCCGGCGGGCGGTTTCTTCGTGAAGCCCGCATTGTTCGGTCCGGTTCCACGCGATCACGCGCTTGCCTGCGACGAGGTGTTTGGCCCGGTGCTGTCCGCATTGCCGTTCAAAGACGAACAGGACGCCGTCGAACTGGCCAACGCCACCGACTACGGACTCGTGGGTGCGGTCTGGACGCGCGATGGTGGACGCCAGCAGCGTGTCAGCAAAGCCATGCGGTGCGGCCAGGTATTCATCAACTGCTACGGCGCGGGCGGCGGGGTCGAGCTGCCATTCGGCGGTATGAAGAAAAGCGGGCACGGCCGCGAGAAGGGGTTTCTTGCGCTGGAGCATCTCAGCACCACCAAGACGGTCGTCAACTTTCACGGTTGAGCTTCCAGGTTGAACGCGGCGAAGCGGTGTGTACCCCGTCGCTTCGATCGGGGCAGGACTATCCTATAATCCAGCGTTAACTTGGCGAGCGCTGCACCGTTAAAGAACTCTTGCGGCGCGCTCGCACCGATGCCGCCTTCTTCTTTCAGGCCGTGGTCGCATGCAGCTCTTCGCATTTGGCGTCAACCATCAGACCGCACCGCTGGCCGTGCGTGAACGCATTGCGTTCAACACGGAAGGGCTGCCGGGCGCTTTGCGCCATCTGGTCGACCACGAGCCGGTGCGCGAAGCGGCCATCATCTCCACCTGTAATCGCACGGAAATCTACTGCAACACGCCCGAGCCGGCCAAAGCCATCCATTGGTTGGCGGGTTACCACCAGCTGAAAGCCTCGGCGCTAGAGCCGTTTCTCTACACGCTGCCGCGCGAGCAAGCCGTCAAGCATGCGTTCCGCGTCGCCAGCGGGCTCGACTCCATGGTGCTGGGCGAGCCGCAAATCCTCGGTCAGCTCAAGCAGGCTGTACGTTCCGCAGAGCGCGCCGGCACGATGGGTCTGATATTGCACAAACTGTTTCAGCAGACCTTCTCGGTGGCCAAGGAGGTGCGCAGCCGGACCGAGATCGGTGCGTCGTCCGTGTCGATAGCCGCGGCCGCGGTGCGACTGGCCGAGCGAATTTACCCGAGCATCGCCGAGCAGAAAATTCTGTTCATCGGCGCCGGCGAGATGATCGATCTGTGCGCGGCGCATTTCGCTGCGCAGCGTCCGCGCGCGATGACGTTCGCCAACCGCACGTTGGACCGCGCGCAAGCGCTCGCGCAACGGTTTCACGGGTCCACGCAATCGCTGCACGACCTCGCAGACTACATACCCGGCCATGACATCGTGGTGGCCTGTACGGCAAGTCAGTTGCCGATCATCGGCAAAGGACTGGTCGAACGCGCGCTCAAGGCACGCCGCCACCGGCCGATGCTGATGATCGACCTTGCGGTTCCGCGCGACGTCGAGGCCGAGGTCGCGCAGCTCGACGACGTGTTTCTCTACAGCATCGACGATCTGGGCAAGATCGTGCAGGAAGGCCAGGAATCGCGCCAAGGTGCGGTCGGTAAAGCCGAAGCGATCATCGACGCGGGTGTGACCGACTTCATGCAGTGGCTGAGCGTACGCGAAGCAGTGCCGACCATACGCGCGCTGCGCGATCAGGCCGAGCGTACGCGCCGACACGAAGTCGAACGCGCAATACGCCGATTGAGCCGCGGCGAATCGCCCGAACAAGTTTTGCAAACGTTGAGCCAGACATTGACTAACAAACTGCTGCATCCGCCGACACAAGCACTGCATCACGTTCAGGGCGAAGACCGCGACGAGCTGGTCAAGCTGCTCGAACGCGTCTATCTCATCCGCGGTCGCGAATGAAGCCTTCGATCGCCGCGAAGCTGGGGCAGCTGTCCGCCCGGCTGCAAGAGCTCAATCAATTGCTGTCCACCGAGACGGTGACCGCCGACCTCGACAACTATCGCAAGCTCACACGCGAGCACGCCGAGATTGCGCCGGTGGTCGAGTTGTACAGCACATTTCGCGAGGCCGAGGCGGACGTGCGATCAGCGCAGTCGATGATCTCCGATCCGGAAATGAAGGAGCTCGCCGAAGCTGAGATCCGCGATGGCAAGCTGAAGCTGGGCGAATTGGAAGAAGAATTGCAGCGTCGCCTGCTGCCGAGCGATCCCAACGACGAGCGCAGCATCTTTCTGGAAGTGCGTGCGGGTACCGGCGGCGACGAATCGGCGCTATTTGCCGGCGTTCTGATCCGCATGTACTCGCGCTACGCCGAGCGGAATCACTGGCGCGTGGAAGTTGTGTCGCAAAGCGCCGGCGAAATGGGCGGCTACAAGGAGATTATCGCCAAGATCATCGGCCAGGGGGCGTATTCCCGGCTGAAATTCGAGTCCGGCGGCCATCGCGTCCAGCGCGTTCCCGCCACCGAAACGCAAGGTCGTATTCACACCAGCGCGTGCACCGTCGCGGTTATGCCGGAGGTCGATGAGATCGCCGAAGTTGTGCTCAACCCGGCCGAGATACGCATCGATACTTATCGCGCCTCGGGTGCGGGCGGGCAGCACATCAACAAGACCGATTCCGCAGTGCGCATCACGCACCTGCCGACCGGCATCGTCGTCGAATGCCAGGACGATCGCTCGCAGCACAAGAACAAAGCGCAGGCG
>JBDTMS010000570.1:0-3610 GCA_039934195.1 Betaproteobacteria bacterium | reverse complement strand
AATGGAATCATCTGGTTGGCATCAACCCGCGCAACGATAGCGCGAAGATATTGCATTTTACGGAAGGAACTCCGGACATGCCTGGATATGAGAACTGCGAATCAGCGGACGTGTGGCGGTCCGTGGCGAGCCAGCGATGATTGACAATCTATATCGGCCAATGAATCCGTACTATTACTCGTGCTGGCAATATCGGTGGGACCGCTATGCCTCCTCGGGAATTAAGGTAGTCGCCGAGCCGCTAGTGGAGCCAGTTAGCGTTGACGATGCTGCCATGCATCTGCGGATTGATGGCTACGGGAGTCCGCTGGAATATCCGGAGCAGTCCTGGATAGAGGCTACGATTGTGGCCGCGCGCGAAGTGGTCGAAGGATTAAGCGGCTTGGCTCTGGCGCAGCAAACGATGGAGTTGGGAATCGGACAATTCCCTTGGGGTTACTACGCAGCATCGCAGATTTCGCTTCGCACGTCGCCGGTTCAGTGGATTGAGTCGGTTATTTATACGGATAGCGATGGCGTAGAGCAAACGGTTGATCCAGCAAATTACAGCTTGGATAATTACGGGCGGCCGGCATTGCTGTACCCGTCTATGAATGCCTCCTGGCCAACATCCGGGACGGTGCCGAACGCGGTGCGCGTGCGTTTCATTGCCGGATATACGTTGGCAGGTGCGAGCCCTGATGATCTGCCGCTGCCTAAGTCACTACGCCACGCAATCCTGTTGATGATCGGCCATCTCTACGAGAACCGCGAAAACACGACCGCGCTGAGTCTGGTCGAAATCCCGATGGGCTTGGAATACCTAATAGAACGCTACAAGATTCGGACGGGCATGGCATGAGAGCAGGCGCGCTTGATCGTCGCGTGGTCATAGATTCTGCGATAGACACGCAGGATGCGACTACGGGCGAGCCTATCCGGTCGTGGGGATTGCTGGCGACAGTATGGGCGAGCATCGAACCGATACGCGGGCGCGAAGCAACGATTGACGCTGGCCTGTTAGCCGAAATGGATACCCGCATCACGATTAGATATGCGGTTGCGTTAACTGGTCTTTCGGAAAATGATCGCGTGCGCCATACGGTGAACGGCATCGAAAAAATATACAACATCGTCAATATAGCGGAGGTGTTGTTAGAGCACCGTTCGCTTGAGTTGATGTGTAAGTCAGGGGCTAATGATGGCTAATTCGGTAACTGTAGAAGTCAAGGGACTGAGCGAGTTGGGCGATAAACTGCGCGGCCTATCGCGTGCCATGAATTTGAAGATTGCCGGACGCGCGACCAATGCCGCAGCACAGCCGATTAAGAAACAGGCTAAGACCAACATCCAGATCAGCCCATCCGTGGACACTGGAGCGTTGCTGAAATCAGTAATCGTAAAAAAGATTCCGCGCTCGCAAACGCAATATACGTCAGAGCATATCGTTACCGTCCGAGGGCGTGGCAAGACGAGCAAGAAAACAGGCAAGACGCAGAACGCCGCGCCCCATGCAGTGCTAGTCGAATATGGAACCGTACACATGCCGGCCGAGCCATTCCTGCGGCCGGCGTTCAATCAGGAAAAAGGATTCGCGGTACAGGCCATGAAGGAAAAGATTGAGGAAGCGATCAATAAAGCGGAGACGGCATGATTGAGGGCGTGATCTTCACTGCGCTCAAAGCGCTGGTAGGCAACCGTTGCTACCCAAATACGTTTCTGCAACCGGAAAGCGGATTGCCAACGTGGCCGGCGATACGCTACACGATTACGGGATCAACTAGTGAAGTGGATATTTGTGGTACAGATTCTGTGGATACTGATGACACCCGCGTTCAATTGGACATTGTCGCAAAAACCAATGGTGCGGCGATAGTTGTAAGGGATCAGGTCATTGCAGCGATGATGGGGTTAGACCCGCCAGCGGTGCGGGATGGCGGTGGGTTCCAAACTTTTGATGACGAAACAAAAACGCACCGCATAGTTTTGGAATACCTATTCTGCGCTTCTAGCGCGGCAGGCTCACCGTAAATCAAACCAATGTAATCAACCGAAAGGAAACGAAATGAGCGCAGGTAAGCGGTATAAATTCAACGGTTCCACGTTCTCCGTGCAGACGGCGCTGGGCGCATCCAAGACCGTTACCGGAATCACGCAGGCGAATCCGGGCGTCGTATCGTCAACGGCTCACGGCTTCGTTACTGGCGACGCCGTGGAACTGTCGAGCGTATCCGGCATGACTCAAGTGAATGGCAAGCTGTTCGCCGTTGACAACGAGGTGAGCGGTTCGTTCGAACTGGCAGGCACGGATACCACGGGTTACGACGCGTTTGTTACCGGCAGTCCGGCGGACGGTATTGCGCGGCCCGTTACGTTCTCGCAGTTCTGCGAACTGACTGGCGTCAATCAGCAGGGCGGCGCGGCGGACCAGATCGAAGTGTCAACCATCTGCTCGACGGCCAAGGAATTCGAGCAAGGTCTGTCGGACTCTGGCACGCTGTCGCTCGACTTCAACTGGGCCGGTCTGGAAACGGTGCAGGCGGCGATCACGGCGGCGAACATCTCGGGCGCTCTGCTTGCCTTCAAGGTGGTGATGCCTGGAACCGGCGGCATCGTGTTGATGTTCGGCACGGTCACGACGACGAGCTTTAGCGGCGCGGTCAACGGTGTCTGGAAAGGCACGGCGTCGATCAAGCTGTCCGGCCCGATTTTCGTACTGTAACCGACCATGAACCGCGAGGAACTCCGGGCGGCGATGCAGGTGACTGCAAAGGAAAAGCCGCGTGCTGTAGAGGTCAAGGGTTGGGGGACGGTTTACATACGTTCCCTGACCGTTGGCGAAGTGGACGACCAGGCCGAGGACACGGCGAACAAAAAGGATAAGAAGCGGATTGCGCGGGCGGCGGCGCGGCTGTTGTGCGACGAGAACGGGCAGAGGTTATTCGATCACGACAACGACGAAGACCTTGATCTGATCGCCGCGCAACCGTGGAAACTCTTGTCTGCTGTGGTTGTTGATCCGTTCGAGGCCGAAGCAAAGGGAAACTGACGCAGCGCCAAGTCTTTAAGCATGACTTGGCGCTTGAGTTAGGCATGACCGTAGGCGAGTTGGCATACCGGATGACCGAGAGGGAATTCCTTAATTGGATGCGGTATTCGAATCGGAAGGGGTTGCCATCGCAGAGGATGCAATTGCAGCTAGGCTTGATCTCTCTTGTGATAGCGCGAGTGATGGGCGGCAATGAGGAAGCGGTACTGGATGATTTCCTATTTACCGAAAAGCAGCAGATCAAGGAAATGAAGTCGGACGAAGCGGCCATGGCGCTAGGTGCAATTGCCGGTGGCGTTGGAATAGTGAAACTTGGGCAAGGCAGAAAGAAAGGTAAAAGATAATGGCCGGTGCCGCTGGCGCGTTAGTCGTATCTCTCGGGCTGAATGCCGCTGAGTACACGAACGGACTGACAAAGGCAGAATTCCAGGCGCGGAATTTTGCTACGAACATCGGTGCAGGGTTAGCTACTGCTGGCGCTGTTGGTGCGGCAGGCATCGCGGCAATCGGCGCGGCCGCCGTAGCCGCATTCGTCGCTGTCGATCAGCTAGTCAAGCAGGCCGGACAATTCCAGGACATATC
>JBDTMS010000569.1:0-3620 GCA_039934195.1 Betaproteobacteria bacterium | reverse complement strand
CTTTCACGGTAGTCCATTATTTCGATCGCTTTGACGCTGCCATCTGCGTTCAGTCCGAGCGCATAGGTGATGAGCTCGTGTTTGCCGACGACGTCATCAACGATGAACAAGCCGCCGTCCGGCGCCTTCCAAAGCTTGATCACGGGAGTGCGAACGGTGAGACCGGTGCGCTGCTCGATCTCCTGCTTCTGCTCGCTGCTCAAGGTGACGAACGATTGCGTAAGCACGCTACCGGGAAAGATCGCCTGCTGTGCCTGCTCGACCGTCAGGTAGGTCGTCGCGTAGACCGACGTCGACACGGCGATTGCAGGCATCCATATCCACGACGTGTATCGCATAACTGCTTAAGTCCGGTGCGCGCTCGACGGGGCCGCACACGATGGCGATCGCCCGAGCGAGATGAGCAGCTTCGTCGATCCTCAAGTTAGAAACACTAACGCGTGCTGACTCAGCCGCCACGATTAATACATGTGGGGTTAGTACTTGCGTCTAGAACATGTAGCCCAGGCCGATATCCCAGCGCGACAAGTCGCGATCGGTGTAGCGCTGGTAGTCGGTCTTGATCACCACTTGCGGGTGCGGATAGAAATTCAGGCCCGCGGTGGTCACGTGATTGGCGTTGGCCGGGTCTGCTGTAAAACCGGCCGGCATCGACGACTGCGTGTTGTAGTACTCGTAGCGCACGAACGGCGAGAGCGACATGTCGTTGTGGTCCCATACTCGGTATGCCGCCTGCGCATACCAACCATAGAAGCCGGCAGGGATGAACGCCCGCGACGCGGCGTTGGCTGTGTTGTACGCCAGCAGCGTATTGTCGATCTGGTCGGCCTCGCCGATTTTTCCGCGCGCGTAGACGGCCTGCAGATCCAGACGTCCCGGATGGTAGCGGGCGTGCACGTCCCAGATCGTTACGCGGCCACCGAGTCCCGCGAAATCCGGCTGCGTGTTGTCAGCCTTGAAGGCTGCATTGCCCTGCGTGGTGTTGCCCGTGAATAATGCCGCGCCGACGGTCAAGCCGGGAACGCCGCGATAGTTGACCGCGCCATAGAAGCTCAAGTCTCGAGCCTTGGCAAGCTGCAACTCCTGGTGCACGCTGGCGAGCGGAAAGCCGGCGTCGTCGAATTTACTGATGTCGAAGCCGGTGGTGACACCCGCCCCATAGGTGATGCCGCCGTCCGTTGCCCAGGTCATACCGAAGCCGCCTTCCCGCCACGTGCTGGGAATGATTCGGGTTTCCACTTCGTTGCGCTCGACACCGTAGAACACCGGCGGCTCGTGATGCTCGTTCAAGAAGCCGAACGGCATCAGGAACAGGCCACCCTTGACGCTCAAGTTTTTCGTCGCCTGATATTCCAGATAGGCCTGCTCGATTTCCGTCTCGCCTTGGTCATCGGCGCTGGCTACCGCGTGCTCCCACTCGACTTCACTG
The DNA here is from genome assembly GCA_039934195.1 of Betaproteobacteria bacterium. Taxonomy (GTDB): domain Bacteria; phylum Pseudomonadota; class Gammaproteobacteria; order Burkholderiales; family SHXO01; genus SHXO01. The sequence continues at coordinate 2,191 of JBDTMS010000569.1, read as the reverse complement.
TTGAAGCGGAGCTTGTCGTTGAAGGAATATGAGAGCCCGATCACGAAGCGACGTAAGTCGGCCTGCGTTCGGCTCGAATCTTCGATGAAATGGTTGTAGTTGAGCTCGCCATAGCCCCAGAAGTGCAGCGGGCTTTCCGGCTTTTCCGACGCGGCGACCATGACATCGCCGCCCGGACGCGCCGTGTCTGCGCCGGCGGGTTGCTTGGCAGCAGAAGCTCTAGCAGCGTCGTTCGTCGTGACCGCGCCCGGAGCTGAACCTGCAGCCGTGGCTGGTGCCGTGGCTGCCGTTTGCCCCGCTGCTGCCGGCGTTTGCGCGCCGGCGCGCTCCCGGCGCATCTGCTCTACCAGCGCCTTCAGCTCGGACACTTCTTTGCGAAGCTCGTCCACCTCAGAACGCGATGCAGGTTGCGGGTCGGCTGCGAAGCCGGGTTGTAAGATCAGCAGACCAAGAAAAAACGCGACGACGATACGGATCATTCCTGCCAATCCTCAATGAGAAAGCAATAAAGCAAGAATTGGCTGGCTGGCTGCTCGAGACGCAGCGCTGGCTGGCTAATGCCTTTCCGTCGCACGCCGCAGATAGCGTTCGACCCTCGCATACTCGCGATCGCAAAGTATGGTGCGCGCCCTCGTGACTCGAAAGCGAATTGGCAGTCGATTCCGGAATACAACGCAAGACGCGCCAGGTGCGCGCTGCATGGCGCAGTTGTTCGCCAGCAATGTCGAGCAGCGGCGATCGCCCCGCGCGATTGCATCTATGCATTCGCGTCCAGGCATTTTCATCCATGCGCACGTACTATCGAGCGGCACGCTAATCGCGAATGAGACTACCTCTCATCAACATTACTGTCAATCGCACTCGCATCTGGCGTCCCAAATTTTCCGATGCCGCGTTAAAGCTGGGGCGAAAGCTTGCGACTAGCTTACAGAAATACATCAACGGCCGTCCTCCCGGCATGTAACCCGCGGTAGCTGCTGCCGCTGAAGGCCGGTGATACCCAGCTTGCGTCGTCGACTTGGCGAGCGGCAGAATGGGAGGCGCGTCGATCAGTCATCGAATAGAACAGGTCTCGCCGTTGGCGCAATCGCAGCCTCGGTGAAAGCAGCACCTGTTCAGGTACGATCACGAGAGTCGAGTACAGCGCCGACGTGCAACGAGATGAAAATCCACCGGGCAGCGGAGACGGCACCACACTGTCCCGCAGCACCGATGTCATTGCGCGTCGATGTAATTGCGTGTCACATCATGAACGCGCGCACGATCAGCGCGGTCCACACGCCAGTGCATCCAATTGGAGAAACGCTATGCGGAAAATCTACCGGATCTTGTTGCTCGCGGTTGTGCTCGGCTGGGCTGGCCGATTTGATCTTGCGTTCGGTCAGGATCCAGCCGCCCTTGCGAACACGGTTGTATCGGCGCCGGAACGCAGTCCAGAGGACCGAGCACTCGACGCTGGCCGCAAACCAGCGGAGCTGCTAGCTTTTCTCGGGATACAGCCGGGATGGCGCATCGCCGATCTAGGTACGGCGGGAGGCTATACAACTGAGCTGCTCGAACGCGCGGTCGGGGCTGAAGGCGTGATCTACGGGCAAAATTCCAAAGTGATGCTCGAGAAATTCGCGGAGAAGCCCTGGAGCGCAAGACTGGCAAAGCCGGTCATGAAAGCTGTTGTTCGTCTCGATCGCGATTTCGATGATCCCTTTCCTGCAGATATCGCGCCGCTCGACGCAGTCACGATTGTTCTTTTTTATCACGACACGGTTTGGCTCGAAGTCAACCGCGAAGCGATGAACAAGGCGGTATTCGCCGCACTCAAGCCTGGCGGCGTTTTCTTGGTCGTGGACCACAGTGCGCGACCCGGAGACGGCGTTAAAGTTGCGGCCTCATTCCATCGCATCGAAGAGAGTGTCGTGAAGGCGGAAGTGGAGGCAGCAGGATTCGCGCTCGACAAGGAGGCCGATTTCTTGCGAAATAGCACCGACACGCGAGATTGGAATGACTCGCCGCGAGCCTCGGGGGATCGACGCGGCACAAGCGATCGCTTCGTGCTGCTTTTTCGCAAACCGAAGTAATAAAAGAACAGTCGCGTTTGGCAGTGGGCCGCGCTGCCAAACTAAGAAGGGCGAGTCACGCCGCCGTTTTGCTGGCGGGCTCCTAATCTACGGTCAAGCATTCGCCCATCCAGCCC
>JBDTMS010000568.1:0-3621 GCA_039934195.1 Betaproteobacteria bacterium | reverse complement strand
AAGATCAACGGCAAGATGGCTTTCGATGGCGATGTCTGGCAGTGGCATCAGGATTATGGAACTTGGCAGAACGACGATCTGATGCCTTCGCCGCGTGCGATGAATGTCGCAATTTTCTTGGATGAAGTAAACGAGTTCAACGGACCGCTGATGTTTATTCCAGGCAGCCACAAGCTTGGCATGCTGGATGCGGAGCACGATGTTGCAACCACCAGCTATCCACTATGGACGATCAATCACGACACGATAGCCAAGCTCGTAGAGCGCGGCGGAATCGTTGCGCCGAAAGGGCCGCCCGGGTCGATGATCATGTTTCACTCGTGTCTGGTGCATGCGTCCACGTCGAATCTGTCACCGTGGAATCGAATCAACGTTTACTTGAGCTTGTGCGCGGTGTCGAATCACATTCGCCGCTTCAAACGGCCCGAGTACATCGCTCACCGCGACTTCACGCCGATCCAGTCGCTGCCCGACGATTGTCTGCTGCGCGACTACGACGTTGCGCTGCCGTGGAAAGACGGCACGCCGGAAGCAGCGCTGAAACCGTTGATGGTGGCGTAGGCACGAGGACCGGCTCATGAATCTATATGCGAAACTAAAAGAGCGCGCGGCACAGGGCAAGCCGCTGCGGATCGGCCTCATCGGCGCCGGTAAGTTCGGCGCAATGTATCTGGCGCAAGTCCCGAAAACGCCTGGCATCCAGCTGGTCGGGATTGCCGATCTGTCGCCGGACAACGCGCGTGCCAATCTCGAGCGTGTGGGCTGGCAGCGAGATCGCTACGCCGCGTCCTCGCTGGATGCTGCGATCAAGTCCGGTCTCACGCACGTCGGCGACGATTGGCAAGCAGTGGTTGCGCATCCGCAGATCGACATCATCGTCGAAGCGACCGGACATCCATTGAGCGCGGTCGAGCATGCGCTAGGCGCGTTCGCCAACGGCAAGCACGTCGTGATGGTGACGGTTGAGGCGGACGCATTTTGCGGACCGCTACTTGCGAAACGCGCACAGGAAGCCGGCGTCGTCTACAGCCTTGCGTACGGCGATCAGCCGGCGCTGATTTGCGATCTCGTCGACTGGGCTCGCGCTGCGGGGTTCGAAGTCATTGCAGCCGGCCGCGGTCACAAATGGCTACCGCATTTCGAGCAGTCGACGCCGGAAACGGTGTGGGGCCATTACGGACTGACCCCGGAGCAAGCGCACGTCGGCGGCCTCAATCCAAAAATGTTCAACTCGTTTCTCGACGGCTCGAAGCCGGCGATCGAGTGCACCGCAGTGTGCAACGCGACCGGACTTACGCCGGCGCCCTATGGGTTGAAATATCCGCCGGCGAGCATCGACGACATTCCATCGATCATGCGCCCGAAGTCGGAGGGCGGCGTGCTGCATCATCGCGGCCAAGTCGAAGTCGTCTCTTCGCTAACGACTGAAGGCACTAAAATTCCGTACGACATCCGCTTCGGCGTATGGGTCGTCTTCGAAGGCGACAGCGAATACATTCGGCGCTGTTTCACTGAGTACGGCGTGCACACCGATCCGACCGGGCGCTATGCCTGTCTTTACAAGCGCTGGCATTTGATCGGACTGGAAGTGGGCATCTCTGTCGCATCGGTTGGTCTTCGCCGCGAGTCTACCGGTTGCGCCACCGGCTTTCGGGCCGATGTGGTCGCCACGGCGAAACGAGATTTGAAAGCAGGGGAGATGCTGGATGGCGAAGGCGGCTACACCGTCGTCGGTCGCCTGATGCCGGCGCGAGCGTCATTGGGGATCGGCGGGCTGCCGCTTGGGCTCGCACATAACGTCAAGCTGGTGCGAGGCATCAGCGCCGGCGCGCCGGTCTCATGGAACGACGTGTTGGTGGATGAAACGAGTAGCGCCGTCAAGATTCGGCGCGAGATGGAAAAGTTGTTCGCGGTTCCCACGGAAGCGGCGTTGATTTAAATTCGCGGCTGACGCGAACGGACGGCGTCACGGCTCGCATGTGCAAGCATTGCGAGCCGCTGTATTTTTCACCTCGAGGGGGCGCTGCAGCATCGATGTTATGATCGTCCTGTCCTTAGGGGAGTAGCCGCCTTCACCGCGTGAAGGGTGCATGTCAACATACTTGGCGCACACGCCATGGCATGCACGACTCGAATGCTTGGCGAGACCTTTGGCATTGACTGTTCCACCGGGCCGGGCGGACAGTAATGCCATTGGTCATGCCCCGCCCCGAAGGTTTCTGAAGTGTCATTCGCGTTCATTCTCGTCGTTCTGCGCCACGCTTCGACTAACCCGCCACGCGAATTCCCAAGCGGCGTTTCATTTGCACCCATGGATCTGCAGCGATGACGCTAACCGTGTTACTGCTGCTCGGCTCGGCCCTGCTCATTTATTTGTCGTGCGAGTATTTCGTCAACGGCGTCGAGTGGGTCGGACGGCGATTCGGCGTTGCCCGTAGCTCGGTCGGCACCATTCTCGCGGCATTCGGGACGGCACTACCCGAGAGCGTCGTCACCTTCATCGCCGTCGTGCTGGGAAAAACGCCGGAGCAAAAAGATATCGGCGTCGGTGCCGCGCTCGGCGGACCGCTTGTACTGGCGACCATCTCATACGCTGTGGTCGGGATCGTTTTCCTGCTTTATCGTCGCGACAGAACCAGTCTCGCCGCTGCAATCAACGGTGCACGGCTAGCTCAAGCGCAAGGTTGGTTCACCGCGATCTTCGTGTTCAAAATCGCACTCGGCTTAATCGCATTCGCGTACAAGCCCTGGCTCGGCTTGCTGTTCTTTGCGGCGTATGGCGTGTACGTCTGGCGCGAGATGCGCGATCCGGACTTGGCGCAGCCAGACGATGCGCAAGCAGAACCCTTGAAGCTGCGGCCGGGCGATGCCGTTCCCTCCACGTTTTGGGCGGTGACGCAAACCGCCGCTGCACTCGTCGTCATCTTTCTGAGCTCGCAGCTGTTCGTGCATCAATTGGAAGCGACGGGAACCTGGCTCGGCATGTCAGCGCAATTGGTCGCGCTGTTGCTCAGTCCGATTGCAACCGAGCTTCCGGAAACACTCAACGCGGTGATCTGGGTGCGGCAGGGAAAGACTGCGCTGGCGATGGGAAATATCAGCGGCGCGATGATGATTCAGGCAACCGTCCCGAGCGCATTGGGATTGCTGTTCACGCCGTGGCTGCTCGATACATCGCTGGTGTGGGCCGCCGCCGTTACGATGATCGCGATCGCAGGTTTGTTCTGGCTCCTGCGTCGCGAACGTCTCACGGCGGCGCGGCTCGCGTGTTTTGGCTTGCTGTACATTGTTTTTGCGTGCGGCCTTGCGGTCGTCGCTCGGTGATACGCAATGTCGCAGATTGCATACGTCGAATGTAGGGAGCGTAAGCAAAATAATCACGTGAACTGAACCATCGATTCGCCAAGCGGGATCTACAGGGGCGTGGAGAATTATTCAACCTTGCACGTTGCACAGGAGGTCCAATGTTCCGCACACTTGGCCGTTACGCGCCCTATCTATCGTCGATCCTCGTAGTGGTGTCCGCCGGCGGGTTGTTCGCAAGTGCTTCGTCGCATGCGGCGCTCGTCCCCGATCCGGCGAATGATTTCCTGTCGACTTACATCGGTCCACACAACCTCG
>JBDTMS010000567.1:0-3622 GCA_039934195.1 Betaproteobacteria bacterium | reverse complement strand
TCGCGGTGCTGCAGAAGCAGAACAACATGGTGCCGGCGGGAAATTTCGAGACCAACGCCGACAGCATCTTTCTTCGCGTCAGCGGCGATTTCAAATCGGTAGAAAGCATCCGCGAGATCGGCGTCCAGGCCAACGGCCGGCTGCTTCGCCTGGGCGATGTCGCCAATGTATATCGCGGTTACGTCGATCCGCCTGTTCTGAAATTTCGCTACGAGAGCGAACAAGCGCTCGGGCTCGCCTTATCCATGAGCAAGGGGGGCGACGTCATCACGCTTGGGCATTCACTGGAAGCAACGATGAAACGCATCAAAGCGAACCTGCCGGTCGGGGTCGAGGTGCATCAAGTCGCCGATCAGCCGAAAGTGGTGTCGCACTCGATCAACGAGTTTATGCGCACCTTGGGCGAGGCCATCGTCATCGTGTTGGCGGTCAGCTTCCTCAGTTTGGGCCTGCGCATCGGCGTGGTGGTAGCGCTGTGCATCCCGCTGGTGTTGTTCTCGACGTTCATGCTGATGAAAGTGTTCGGCATCGACCTGCAGCGCATCTCGCTCGGCGCGCTGATCATCGCGCTGGGTCTGCTGGTCGACGACGCCATCATCTCGGTCGAAATGATGGCGATCAAGATGGAACAGGGCTGGGATCGCATGAGAGCCGGCACCTTTGCCTATACCTCCACGGCGCCGTCGATGTTGACCGGCACCCTGGTGACGGCTGCCGGTTTTCTGCCGGTGGGGTTGGCCAAGTCCGTGGCGGGCGAGTACACGTTCTCGATCTTTGCCGTGGTGACCATCGCGCTGCTCGTGTCGTGGGTCGTCGCAGTCGTCTTCACCCCGTATCTCGGTTACAAGCTGCTGCCCGACTACGCCACCTACGATCCGCGCAAGACGTTCATGTACCGCCACGCGATGCTGCCGTTGCAGCGCCGGTTTCCTCGCTTGTTTCCACCGGTCAAAGCAGCGGCCGCCGCGCACGATGCCGATGTATATAACCGGCCGTTCTATCGACGCTTTCGCGCACTCGTGACCTGGTGCGTGACGTATCGCAAAATCGTGATCGGCATCACGGTGGGAATTTTCGTTTTGTCGATTCTCGGATTCGGGCTGGTGCAGCAGCAGTTCTTTCCGTCCGCGAATCGTCCCGAGCTGATCGTCGACCTGTGGCTCCCGAATGGCGCATCGATTACGGCGACGGATGCGGAAGCCACTCGATTCGAGGATGTGCTTGCGCAAGATCCGGATGTCGAGAGTTACGTGGCTTACATCGGCGGGGGCAGTCCGCGCTTCTATCTGGCGCTCGACCAGCAGCTCCTGAATCAGAATCTTGCCGAGTTCGTCGTCGTTGCCAAGAGCAATCGCGTGCGCGAGCGCCTGGCAAAGCGGTTGAGCGATACGCTGGAGAGCGAGTTCACGTTGGTGCGCGGTCGCGTGAATCCGTTGCAGAACGGCCCGCCGGTGCCCTATCCGGTGCAGTTTCGGGTCATGGGTCCCGACTACACCAAGATTCGCGAGATCGCCTACGAGGTGCGCGATCTCATGCTCGCAAACCGGAGCATGTCGCATGTTCATCTCGACTGGAACGAGCTGTCGAAAATCGTCAAGCTCGACATCGATCAGAACAAAGCGCGTCTCATCGGCGTCACCTCGGAAGATTTGTCTGATGTGCTCCACTCGCTGCTGTCAGGCTACGCGATCACGCAGTTGCGCGAGCGCGACAAACTCATTCAGATCCTCGCGCGCGCAGAGACGGGCGAGCGGGTGAGCCTCGATCGCATCCGCGACATCAACGTGCCGACCTTGAGCGGCAAGTGGGTGCCGCTGTCGCAGGTCGCGACGATCAGCTACGGGTTCGAAGACGGCGTGATCTGGCGGCGCAATCGCGTGCCGACCATCACCGTGCAAGGCGATATTCTCGGCAACGTGCAGGCGCCGGTGGTGACGCAGCAACTCGATGCAAAGATGAACGCCGTGCGCGCGAAGCTGCCGGTGGGCTACCAGCTCGAGGTGGGCGGCGCGACGGAAGAGAGCGCTCGCGGCCAAGCTTCGGTGAATGCAGTGGTGCCACTGGCATTTCTCGTCGTCGTAACCATACTCATGATTCATCTACAGAGCATCTCGAAGACCATCTTGGTGCTGCTCACCGCACCGCTCGGCTTGATCGGCGTGACTCTATTTCTGTTGGTGTTCCAGGTGCCGTTCGGTTTCGTGGCAATGCTCGGCTTTATCGCGCTGTTCGGCATGATCATGCGCAACGCCGTGATCCTGGTCGATCAGATCGATCAGGACTCGGCCGCCGGTCATCCGCTGTGGACCGCGATCATCGAATCTACCGTGCGGCGTTTTCGGCCGATCATGTTGACCGCCGCCGCCGCGATCCTGGCCATGATCCCACTCACGCGCAGCAACTTCTGGGGGCCGATGGCGGTCGCCATCATGGGCGGACTGCTGGTGGCGACGGTACTCACGCTGCTGTTTCTGCCTGCGCTGTACGCAGCCTGGTTTCGCGTCAAGAAACCGGTTACTGCTAACGCCTGAGCGATTCGGCCACTGCGCAAATACGTTGCTGCCACGAGCGTGTCCCGCACACGTGCTAGATTAGGCGACGTGCTAAATTAGCAGCCCGCTCCTCTCCCACATTCGCTTCCTCTCCCATATCACTCTGGTGAAATCAACTCCGCTGCTCGATCCTGCTCGACGTTGCGCATGGCTGCACCGAACCGGCGCAGCGTTCATTCTCCTGCTCATTGCGGTTTGCGTGCAACTGCCGGCGCACGCGGCCCGCGAAGCGATCGCCTCGACGCATCCGCTGGCCACACAAGCCGGGATGAAAATATTGAGTCAAGGCGGCAACGCGTTCGACGCGGCCGTAGCCGTTGCATCGACCCTGGCAGTCGTCGAACCGTTCTCGTCGGGCCTCGGGGGTGGTGGCTTTTTTCTCCTCCACCGCAATTCGGATGGCTTCGAAGTCATGCTCGATGCGCGTGAGATTGCGCCGGGCAAAGCGCGTCCGGATATGTATCTGGGCAGCGATGGACAACTCGATACGAAGTCCTCGCTCGAAGGCGCAAAAGCGGCCGCGATACCCGGCCTGCCGGCGGCGCTGCCTTGGCTCGCGCGCAAATACGGGCGCCTGCCGCTCGCAACCGTGCTCGCGCCCGCGATCGCCTTCGCGCGCGATGGTTTCGCAACGGATGCGCGCTTTACGTCCGTGATCGGATCGCGCCAGGAAATGCTCAAAGCAAGCGCGCAACTCGCGGAGGTCTTTCTCGATCACAACGCAGCGCCCGCCACCGGCTTTGTCGTGCGGCAGCCCAATCTCGCGCGGACCTTGGAGGCGATCGCCAAACAAGGCGAAGCCGGCTTCTATCGTGGCGATGTTGCACGTCGGCTGGTCAGCGCGGTGCAAGCGGCCGGCGGCATCTGGGCGGTGGAGGATCTGGAACGCTACAAAATCGTCGAGCGCAAGCCCGAGCGATTCACCTACCGCGGCGCGACAATCACTTGCGCGGCATTGCCGTCTGCAGGCGGGCTGGCGCTGGCGCAAAGTCTGCAGATTCTCGAGCGTTATCCGCTCGCACAGTTGTCGCGCGTCGATCGCACGCATCTCATTGCCGAGGCGTTGCGCC
>JBDTMS010000566.1:0-3624 GCA_039934195.1 Betaproteobacteria bacterium | reverse complement strand
TAACCCACGTGCAGAATGACGTCGGCACGTGCGCGACGCAATTGCGTAACCAGACTGGACAAGTCAGGCGCGGTTGCCGAGTAGCCTTCTTTCAGCACCACCTGTATGCCGTATTTCTTGCAGCTCTCGTCGGCAGCACCGGAGACGCCGCTGCCGAATGGGCCGTCCTCGTAGATGATCGCGACTTTTAGATCCTTCGGATCTTTCTTCAGTTTGGTCTTGGCGTTCTCGTTCAGGAACGTGCACGAGGCGGCGCCGTACTGATCGGTGTGGACCTGCGGCCTGAATACGTAACGCAGATTCTTGCCTTTGAACACGCTCGACGCGGTGCATGTGGTTGCCCACATGAATTTCTTCGCCGCATCGACTTTCTGTGCCATCGGCACGCAATGCGCGCTCGAATACACCCCCATGATGAGGTCGACCTTTTCTTGATCGAGCAAGCGTGTCGCTTCGTTGATTGCGACGTCGGCTTTCGATTGCGCGTCGGCGTAGACGGGCACGATCTTGTAGCCCTCGACGCCGCCTTTCTCGTTAATCATGTCGATGGCGATTTTGTTGCCCAGCGCGGCCGCCTGCGATCCACCGGAAGCGAACGGGCCGGTGTAGTCGTAGATCACACCGATCTTCACTTCTTTTTTCTGCGCATAGGCGCTGGAAAGCGTGGTGAGCAGGGCAGCGGCAAGCACTGCGGATACGATACCGACGACACTGCGCTGCGCAAGCATGGTCTCTCCCTGATGTATTTGTCTTCGATCGGCAAGCGGGCTGCAATGTCCGCCTTCGCCGCGCGTCTTGCGCCACTGACAAGTCGCCGCTAGTACCCGATCGCGAGCATCGTCGAAAGCGCCAAGCGTGCACGAAGCGTATCTTTCAATCACGATGGCGACAAGCGTGAGCCTAGCACGCCGCCGCGTTTCGTCGTCGCTTCGCGGCGCAACAACGAGATCCAGGGGACATGCATGCGCGTTGCAATCATTGGCGGTGGCACCATCGCCCGGCTAATTCTGCAGCACATCCGAGCCGGCGATCTGGGCACCGCAGAAGTCGTAGCGATAGTGGGACGAAGCGAGAATTCGCGAGGCAACACCCTCGCCACGGAATTCGCAGTCCCGTTCGTGATCGGCATCGAAGCATTGATCGCGTCGCAAGCCGATGTCGTTGTGGAAGCGGCCTCTCACGAAGCTGTTCGCACGTTCGGATCTGCGGTATTGCGTTCCGGCGCCGCGTTGATCGTGCTGTCGGCAGGCGCGCTGGCAGACGATGCGTTGCGCATGGTACTCGAGCGCTCAGCCGCGGAGCGCGGTGCCCTGCTGTACGTCCCATCGGGCGGAATCGGCGGTCTCGATGCGCTGAAGGCCGCATGCATAGCAGGTGTCGAATCCGTCACGATCGTGGTGACCAAGCCGGCGCGCGCGTGGAAAGGTATTGCCTACGTCGAGGGTCTGGGAATCGACCTCGACAGTCTGGTCGGCTCCATCGTTTTATACGACGGACCTGCTCGCGAGGGCGTGCCGCATTTTCCGGCCAACGTTAATATCGCGGCCGTACTATCGCTCGCGGGCATCGGCTTCGATCGCACCCGGCTAAAGGCGGTCGCCGATTCGCATCTCACGCACAACACGCACTACATCGAGGTCAGCGGCAAAACCGGCACTATCTCGATCAAATTGGAGAACGTACCCTCGCCGGAAAATCCGAAGACGGCGTGGCTGGCGTGCTACAGCGCGCTGGCGGCGCTCAAGGCGATGCAGTCAACTGCGCGCTACGGCACCTGATGTTGCTTTCAGGCAGATCACTTCCCGACGCCGTGCTGTTCGCTGCTGCGCTTCTGTTCGCACACCTTCCGGTCGAAGTTCTGGCCGGTTAAAACGTCATCGTACAGCTGGCGCAGAAAGCCCATGAACAGCGGCGTGTAGAACTCGTTGTGGTCGCTGACCACCGGCGCTTTCGTCTGTACGATCCAGAACGGGCTATCCGGATTGCCTTTCTCCTGCTTGAGCACGACTCCGTTGTAGTCTCGCACCCAACCTGGTGCCCGCCTTCCGTCTGCGTCCAGCGTCTCGCAGAAGAACTTATTGCGCTCCGTTTGCTCGTCGTGAAATTTGAACGTGCCGAGCTTTGCGATGTTTTCGGCATACGGACAACTGCACGCTGCGTTTTCTTTCGGCACAGCGGCCGGTTTGCTTTCATCCGGATCTGGCATCAAGGTATGCGTGCGATAGCGGTCGACGTGCCCGATCGTCCTGCGGTCGGCCTGCTTTTCCTCCGCTTTTGAAAACTGATAATCATCGCCGGTCGGCGCGCCGCTGCCGCTGTAGCTCTCGAACATCGAGCCGAGTGTGCGCCCCGCTGGAAAAGCCAGACGCGTCGCGTCATCGTTGATCGAGGTTACCGCGACGAACACCGGCGTCTGGCCGGGTGGGTATTGCGTGCGGCTGTGCGCAACGCTATATAACGGCTCGTAGCGCGAAGCTTCGAACGCGGGATTCACGAGAACCATCAGATCGCCGAATCCATCGACCGGATCTTTGCTTGGATCGCCGGCGTCCTCCACCGTGCTGTTGACCATCGACTGGGAAATTGCCGAGTAGACGATCAAACCGCCGAAGCTATGGCCGAGCGTTATCATCCGTGTGCTGCGACGAGCGCTTTGGAAGGGCGAATCTTTACGATTTTTGTTGGTTTGAAACTGACGCAGGCGAGCGAGCAATTCGCGCGTTGATCCGAGAGCGACATGGGTGGCAGCTTCCTTGCGTTCGTAGAACGACAGATTCTCCCAAACGTCCGCACCTTCCAGAGATAGACCGCGCCAGCCCACGTAGACACCGACCACTTTGCGCGGCGGCTCCCCACGCGCGCCGCTGTACACCGTTTCCAGCCGGCTGATCATATCCAGCGTGCTGCGAAAGCAGCAGATGTTGCTGTCGCAGAACTCTGCGTTGTGTTTCCAGCCGTGCACGTATACGGCAAGAATCACATCTTGATCGCCGTAGCCTTTCAACGTGTCGAGCAGAAGATCCTGCTGGCGCCGGTCGCGGAACCAGCCTTGCTCGTCGAACTCGACTACGCTGAGCAGATAGTTGCCGTGGTCTTCGATCGAATAGGTTTTACACTCGGGCCGCAACGGCGCGTCGGACTTGTAGCTGCACGTGGCGACGTCCGACTTTGCGACTCGGTCGCGCAACTGCCGATTATGTGCGCAGCCGGCGAGCACGCACAGGCAAACCAGTACACACAGCAGGCGAGGCAGCATCAGGGATTATCCTCCCGACGGGCGTCTTGGAGTGGATGCGTCATTGCGCGATTGCTGTGCGACGGGTCGACGCAGGATTATCCGCCGAGCAGCCCAGCTCGACGGATATTACCGATTACCGCTGGACGAATGTATTCTGCCTTTTGTTATAGCGCTCGGTTTGTTGTAGACGTCGCTGGCGCCGCGCGGTCGGACTAGTCGACGCCGAGCAATTCGACTTCGAACACGAGGGTCGCGTTGGGCGGTATAACGCCGCCGGCCCCACGTGAGCCGTAACCCAGAGCCGGAGGGATGGTCAGTTTGCGCACGCCACCGACTTTCATGCCTTGCACGCCCTCATCCCAGCCCTTGATTACTCGACCACCGCC
>JBDTMS010000565.1:0-3634 GCA_039934195.1 Betaproteobacteria bacterium | reverse complement strand
CATCACACCGAACTCGGCATACTTCGGCAAGTGGACGACAAGGAGCGCAGCATGATCGATGTGACTACATCACCGAGTGCGCTGTAGACGTGATTTGCAAACCCGCAGGAACTTCACTTAAGAAGCAGCAAAAACTGTCCTAACAAATGGGACCACCTCTTACTAACAAATCAGACGGTACAGACGACAAAGTGTACACCGCGTTATAGGTTCCGCCTCCGGCATTGTTGTTCCGATGGTATTCGTTCCACCACTTATCGCCGTTCTCGTCCGTTGCCTCGCATACGCTGAAATCCGGAAGGTGGCCGTTGACTCGGATTATCTGCAGCACTGTTAGTTATTTCGACAGACGCTCTTACCGCGCCAAACGCATCATCGGGCTACGTCAAGCCAAAAGGCAACCGGCCCGCAAGACGCAGACCTGAAGACCATCGATGATCTCCGTGTGGAGACGGCCCGCGTATATCGCGATATGCGGAGCGGCAAGATCGATAAGTCGGAGGGTACGAAGCACGCATTCGTGCTGGCGCAGCTTGGCAGACTAATCGAAGTCCCGGAGTTGGAACGGCGGCTTGCAGTGCTCGAGCGGAAATAGACGTGACGCTAAAAGCCCGCGTCGAAAAGCTTGAACGGCAACACCAAGTGAACGACTTTTTATTCGTAGCGATTACCTGGTTCGGTGATCCAGAAGCTTGCTGCTACACGGCCATCACTGTTAACGACTTGCGTTACGACAGAAGCGACGGCGAAACCATCGAGGCGCTGGAGAATCGGATTTACGGAGACATAGTCGAGAAGGGACACGGCGGTATTTTCGTGTCGCAAAGAGTGCCGGAATACAAAACGGTATCGTCAATCGCGCAGCAACGTTCAGATCCTATAGGTAATTTCTCTCCACCCTCTGCTATGCGCCTAGGCGAAGTTCAAGTGACGCGCAAGCTAGGCGTGCCAGAGACATGGCTGGTGCTGCTGGACGATGTCGTGCCGAGGTTGAATAGAGTCGCCGTTCTTTCGAATTCTCGGAATCAAGAGTGGCGTCAAGTTGAAAAAGCGATAGAAACTGCGGCGGCAAAACGCGGCATGACGATGCTCATCGTGCCGTTTGCGCACGCGATTGAAATGCAGAAGAAGCTGAATGGGCACGCCGACATGCACAGGCCGTTGTCGTGCTGCCCGATCCGTTGTTCGTAGAACTTCGCGGACCGCTTGTCGACATACTTGCGAGGCTTCGGTTCCCGGCGATCTATGGGCGGGCGGACTTCGTTTCTGTTGGAGGACTCATGTCGTACGGGCCAGATGATGAAGGAAGGACGCTAGAAAAATCCGCGTTTATCGATACAGTTTTGTCGGAGGCAGATGCCGTGGCGGCTCCGGATTTCAGGCTAGTGTTGAACTTGCCGGTCGCGAAGCAAGCCGGGCTAACGTTTCCTAAAACCATGGAAGCGCAGGCGCATGAAATATTGAAGTGAGCTAGGATCAGATCCACGCGGAAGGTGGGCAACTACGTCGAGACTCGTCAAAGCCGTGCACCATCCGCCATTGCGGCGAGGATTTCCCGCATATAGGAGATAGAGATGAAGACACGAGGGCACAGGAACATCCAAGGCTGATAACGTGTCCTGAGGTGGCCCCAAGACCTTGATAGCCTGCTTCAGCCGTAAATCGCACGTCCTGAAACGTCGTGACTTCGCCAAGAGCGAGCGGAGCCTGTCTGTCAGAAAGCCAGAGCCTGCCTGCATTGCACTCGCTAAGATGGCGGGAAGAGGAAGAACGGATTTCGCCCACGCCGGACAATACAGAGCGAACTCGGGTGTAGGACCGCATGAGGCCAGAACCTTGGCTAGAGTTATGCCGAGAACGGTCGCGGCTTCGCTCTTGCGCGCTTGAGCGCATCCTTTGCGTGCTCGGTTTCTTTCTTTAGCTTTTGAATTCGCTCGAGCAGAAGTGAAATAGGTGATGAATAGTCAGGACCATCCGGTATCGGTTCTTTTAGCTTTTGCGGAATCGATAGCGCTCTAGTCTCACCCCATCGGATAATATCCTGGGCCCAGAAGCATTGGCCGCTTTCCCTAACCACGTTGGATGGGTGCAACTTCTTGCCGACTTCTTTTATCAGTAACCGCTTCAGCACCGAAAATTCAGAGGAAAACGCATCAATGGCTACGTCCTGATTCGTTAACGGCTCGTAACCTAAAAGCAGACACGCGGCCTCATCGATTGTCCAAAGGTCCACGGCATTCCAACGTTCAAGTTAGCTAGGCTTTAACGATGGTTCGGGTGTCAACACTGTTAGGCCAGGGAAAGTCCCTTTATCAGCGCTGTCAGTCGCGAGCACTGATGCCTCACCTTTCCTGTTGGACAACACTCCATATGCACATCGAACAATCTCCTCTAAGGTCTTTGCATCCTTTGGCCCTAGGCGCGGGTCACTCCTTATCACGCCCAAGATTGCATCCAGTGGTTCAACCACCACGCCTTGTGGCTGAATTACGAAGTGTGCTGGGTTGAGGCCCGCCCAAGCCGATAACACAGCAAGACTTGCAGCGTCAGGCCGTCGCCCCTGTGCCATGCGACTCAGAGTAGATGAACCTATCCCCGTGTCATGCGCTACTTTGCTCCATGAAACCTGGCGAGACTCAACCACGCTGGTGAGTGCGTTGTAGAACGCAGCAGCACGAAACCCCTTCGCTATTGGCGTTTTTAGAGGCATTACATCCGACTCATTGCAACTTAACGGCTCCCAACTGCGAAGCGCCAGGCCGCCTAAAAGTTGGGTGCACAGTGCACGTACGTGGCGCACTCTCTGCGCGAGTGCTGCAGACACTTTTCGATTTAGCTGCCACCGGAAGCCGGTTTCAGAAGCTTGGCTCGTTTGCGGGTAGTGCGAATCATTTTTTCCGTAAATATTGCGTATGCGGCGTTGACTATTTCCTTCAACACATTCGCATACTCAGAGGTTAGATGCGGGTCAGCATGTAGTAACGCCAAGGACTCGGTTAAGGGCGCTGAGGTCGTGCCTTTTCGGAATGGCGGTTCTACAAAATCGGCTGGGTTTAGATTTGCCCATGCTGACAAAGCCGCCAAACCTGCGCCATCAGGCCACCCTCCCTGGCCAATGCGAGACAAAGTGGATCGAGTAACCCCGGTCTGCGCGCTGACCTGGCCCCACGAGACGCTGCGAGCTTCAACTACGTCAGCTAAAGCCTTGTGGAATGCTTGAGCGTTAAAGCCCTTCGTCGTTCGGCGGGGCATGACTTGCTATGTAGGACTCTAAATGGGCTGCCTTGCCCGCTGACACAAGAAGCGTCTCGCACATGAAACCAAAACCCTTTGAGCGCTGCATAAGGCGATGTCGCAGGAAAGACACAATGCGTTTATAGGTGTCTCGAATACTGTGGTTTGGATAATGCCGGGCCTCAATGAGTTGCCCAGTAACCGGCAAATCGTTGACTATCGGTTTCGCATTACACAGCTATGTTGCAAAAAACCAACAGATTCTTGCATTTTTAACAGTCTAACGTTATCCGCTATTGCGCGACAATGTGTCAGCTTGGCACAATCCGCCGCACCCTCTCGCACCAGAGAGGCACGCACCAAGTGTGAGGTAGGGCGCGGAGGACGCGGCTCACATCTT
>JBDTMS010000564.1:0-3637 GCA_039934195.1 Betaproteobacteria bacterium | reverse complement strand
GTGGCGGTTTGCATCGGCATCGCCGCTACTATTGCTCTCGCCTCGACCGGCGCTTCGCTGCTGCTGATTCCGCAACAGCTGTTCTCCAACCTGAATAACTTTGGCTTGCTGGCAATTCCGTTCTTCATGCTGACCGGCGCGATCATGGATTCCGGAGGCGTCTCCAAGCGGTTGATCGATTTTTCCCAAGCGCTGGTTGGCTTCATGCGCGGGGGCATCGGTCACGTAACCATCGTCGCCAGCATGTTCTTCGCGGATCTATCGGGTTCGGCAACTGCGGACACCGCCGCAATCGGCTCGGTGATGATTCCCGGAATGGTGAAGAAGGGTTATGCGCCCCCGTTCGCCGTCGCGCTGCAGTCGGCGGCCGGATCGTTAGGATTGCTGTCGCCGGTTTCGATGAGCATGCTGGTTTACGCGTACACCGCGAACGTGTCGGTAGCGACGATGTTCGTCGCCGGTATCGTGCCGATGTTCCTCGTCGTGGTGTCGTTCATGGTGGTGAACTATCTGACCGCAGTGCGGCGAAATTACACTGCGGTTGAGCCATTTTCCGCGAGCGCATTATGGCGTTCTTTCAAACACGCTTTCTTCGCGCTGCTCACGCCGGTCATTATTCTCGGCGGCATTCTCGGCGGCGTTTTCACGCCGGTCGAGGCCGGCGTCGTCGCCGCATTCTATGTGACCGTGGTCAGCCGCTTCGTGTTCAAGACGCTGACCTTCGCACACTTGCAGGAGATTTTGGCGAAGACGGCAATCAACACGACGCGCGTCACCTTCTTGCTCGGGCTGGCGTTCGTGCTCGGCCGCTATTTGATCGAAGCGCAAATACCGGCACAAGTCGCGAGCAACTTTCTCGAGCTCACCACGAACGCGATCATGCTTCTGGTGCTGATCAACATCTTTCTGATTGCCACGCATACGGTACTGGAAACGATCTCAAGCATCATCGTTGTCATCCCGGTGTTCATGCCGTTGATCGTGAACATGCACATCGACCCGGTGGTGTTCGGTGTCATCGTATTGATCAATTCCGCCATCGGTATCAACCTGCCCCCAATTGGCTTTTGCTTGTTTACCGCGGCATCGATCGGCGGCGTTTCCGTGGAGCAAGCGACGAAGGCAATTCTGCCGTTCATTTTGGCGTTGCTGGTGGATCTGGCTTTAGTAATTTTGTTTCCACAGATCCCGCGTTTCTTGCCCGATTTGTTCAACATGAAGTAGCACGTCGACGCGCCGCCGAGCATTGCGCGTGATTGCAGGCGACCAGAATAGGCCCACCACGCTGAGCGCTCCGGCGACAGGATGTAATGCGATTCTGATCAATACCGTCACCGGCCGTCATGTTTCGACGCGCGGCGTGCATCGACTACGCTCGACAAGTGAATCGCCATATCCACGTGCTATCTCCGGGTCCGCGACAACGTGAGAAGGAATGGGCGCTTGGTACGATTGGCTGAAAGTGCAGCGGCACGGTCGATCTGAACCGCGCGGTGGAACGACAAGGCAACAACATGTACAGATCTGGTAGGTGCGAATCAGATGAGATACGCCGCGTATCTCATCTGAGCAACTTTCCCTCTAGACGTGCATTTAACGCGAGCTAGGGTGGGCAGCACGCCGCCGCCAGACCAGCATGCCTAGCATCCCGCTGCCGAGCAGGACAAGCGCGCTGGGCTCGGGAATCGCGGACACGCCACCACCGACATAATTCAACGCCGTATCGTGAGTAGCGACGGCGACGCCGTAATCAATGGGACCAGTACCGTTCGGGCTGAAGTCACCGTTGCTCCAGAAGTTGACCACTCTTCCGCCACCGATACTGAACATCAATCCATAAATATCGAGAAATCCGCCATGCACCGTGTAGTCGGAGGCCGTTGGCGGCGAGCCGCCCGGATAGAACAGGTTGTCATAGGTCAGAAAGCCGTTGTTCTGTGCCGGCAGGCCCGCTGTTACTGCGAATCTGCTGAAATCGTGCGGTGCTAGTAAGTTGCTGGCTTCCGGCGTGTCGTGCTTGATTGGCTCGAGCGGACCGATCGCTGCGTTGACGATGTTGAGGCCGTTATTCGAATCAGAGAAGGTGCCGCTAATTCCCGTGACCTCAAAAGCTTGGGGATACTTCGCGTCCGTGGCTGCTCCATATGTCAGCTCAACCATGCCGCTTACCCCAACGCCTGTGAAGCTGAACACATAGGTACTGGCGCTCGCCTGCCCAGGCAGCGACGCAGCTAACAGCAGCGTCGCGGAAACTACGAGTGTTTTTCTCATCGCAATGAAAGCTCCATTTAGTAAGGGCTCCGGTCACTTGGCAACCACCTATCCATTGCAACCGGAGTGACTGAGAGTAGAGCTTCCACTGATAAGCAGAGCTCCGGTTTCGACGACGGGCTCGAGACTGCGTCCCGACCGCAAAGAATTGTAACCAACCCGGACAAGCGAGAGCAAGAAAACCGAGAACACAAACGCCGACTCCGCAGAGCCTCTGCGTTTGTACAATATAAATTTTCTTACCTGCAAAACCATCTCGTGCCGGCCCAACCCGAGCGACTCAGGCCGCGCTGTAAGTTTCGCAAAAGACCGAGGACGGCTACGCATTGGTAGCCACACCTCGCGCCGATACGACCTGAAAGTGCAGCCGCTTGCCGCCGCAGCGTTGACCGCGTTCGCGCATGAGAGCGATCGGCGCGAAGCGCTGGAGCCGGCTTGCACCGACCTCAGCACACCCGCAGATTTCGTTGCCCCGCAAATCCCGTTGACCCGAACTCGCCGCTGTGTTGCGTTTCACGCGCTTCGCGCGGCGAAGGTAGCGTTCGAGATGCCCGTCGACGATGAAGTCTGTGAGCGCCTCCTGTTCGAGCGTTGAGGTGTAGCGATCGGCCATCCATTTCGCTTGCACTTTGATAGAGCCAAGGCTCCAGCTAAGATGTCGACATCGAATAGCCGAATGGAGGCAATCATGCAGACGAACACGCTCGCGAACGATGGCCAGATGGAGACGCTGGGCAGGCTCAATGAAGCCTACATCAGGTCGGTGGCGACATCCGACGTGGACCGGTTCGACGAGCTTCTAGCGGAAGACTTTCTCAACAGCAACCCTGACGGCTCGCTGGTGAACCGCGCGGAGTTTCTTGCACAGATCGGACGGCTTGCCGCAGTATCGAACTTGAAATGCGAGGATGTGCGTATCCGCATCATCGGCGAAATCGCAATCATCCATGGGCGCACGACCTACACGAAGCCGGACGGGCATGCGGGCGCCGGCCGATACACCGACGTGTGGTCGCTCCGAGAGGGACGCTGGCAATGTGTCGCGGCCCATGTCACACGCGGCTAAATGCTAACCGTGTGGATTGCTGCAGGCTGCAATGGAGAAACACATGAAACAACCTGAGCTCTACGAGCGCTTCCGGGCGCTGCACCAAAGACAGGGTGGATTCATTATGCCGAATGCCTGGGACGGCACCAGCGCCCTCCTGCTGAAGGAGGCCGGCTTCCAGGCTCTTGGAACATCCTCGGCAGCGATCGCATCGGCGCTGGGACGGCTGGACGGTCGGCACGCAGTGAGCCGCGACGAACACATCGCCAACGCCGAATTGATAGGCGGGCTCACTGCTTTGCCCGTCAATGGCGACTT
>JBDTMS010000563.1:0-3654 GCA_039934195.1 Betaproteobacteria bacterium | reverse complement strand
CATCCTGACGTTGACTGCCATACCGGTTGGCTAGTTCTCCTATAACCGGCAATTTAAGGCGACCCTTTAGGTCTTTGAACGCAGACGTGGTGTCGTTAGCGGTTTCCGGTACTGCCTCGTTGCGCAAGCGCGAAGTACGCGTGGGCACTTTGGCGAGCTCGCGCGCGAGACGCTCGACCAAGCGCGCGAGTCGTTCTTCGTTCCGCTGGAGGGTGCTGATCGCCTGGCGCTGATGCGCGACCTGGGTCGAGACGCGCTGCAGAATTTCAGCGCGCGCGACTTTCTCCCGCTCCATATCCTGCTTCTGCTCAGCCTCTTCTGCGCGAAGGCGGGCGATCTCCTTCGACTTGTCTTGCGTCTCTAATGCCACGCGGTCCAGACTTTCGAGATCGCTACGAAGCGCCGCGATCAGCTCGCTGCGCGCACGCGTCACGTAGCTCAGGTAGAACATCTGCCGCGCAGTCTCATTTGGGTCTTGCTGGTTAAGAATCAGGCGCACCGGCTCGGATTGTCCGGCGACGTACTGTTGATAGAGGAGCTTAGCCAGCAAAGCCTGCTGATTTTGCGTAGTTTGCGCGATGCGCGCTTTCTGGATCTGCAGACGGCTCAGAGCCGTATGCGCATCCCGGCTCTGGCCGGTGAGATTGAATAGCCGCCGGTTTGCCTCGCTGATAGCGCGTTCCGACGTGCGCAGGGCATCGGCGGCCTCGGTGCGCGATTCCTCCGTTTCTACCAGCTGTTTCTGCAGCCGCTCGATGCGGCCGCGCAGCTCTTTCAGCTGTTCCGAGGGCTCGGCGCAAGTACTCGCTGAATTGCAGGCCAGAGCGCAAGCCGCAGCGCCCAGTGTCGCCAAGCGGACGCGGTTGCGCGTCGATTTCGGCGACCATCGAATAGCAGCTGATCGATAGCTTTTGATCGGGCCGCCTAACCGCGCGCTTTGCCCTGCGAGGCAACCGCGTGCATTGCCGCCTGGATCTTGTCCTGATCGCCCAGATAATAGTGACGGATCGGCTTCAGCTCATCATCGAGCTCGTACACCAGTGGCGTGCCGGTCGGGATATTGAGGCCGACGATGTCGGCTTCCGACACATTGTCGAGATACTTGATCAGCGCGCGGATCGAGTTGCCGTGCGCCGCGATGATCACACGCTCGCCGCGCTTGATGGCAGGCGCAATCGTCGCGGTCCAATAAGGCAGAAACCGGGCAACCGTGTCCTTCAAGCATTCGGTGGCCGGGACTTCGCTCGGCGCCAACCCGCGATAGCGTGGATCGTGGCCGGGCCAGCGCTCATCCTGCGTTTCCAGCGCAGGGGGCTGCACGTCGTAGCTGCGCCTCCAGATGAGAACTTGCTCATCACCGAACTTGGCTGCCATCTCCGCTTTGTTGAGGCCCTGCAGGGCGCCGTAATGGCGCTCGTTGAGCCGCCACGAGTTGTGCACGGGAAGCCACATGGTGTCCATCCTATCGAGCACGATCCACAGCGTTCGGATCGCCCGCTTCAAAACCGACGTGTAAGCGACGTCGAACACGAAGCCTCCGTCCTTAAGCAGCCGGCCTGCGGCGGCGGCTTCGGACAGTCCCTGCTCCGACAGATCGACATCGGTCCACCCGGTGAAGCGGTTCTCTTTGTTCCAGATGCTTTCCCCATGGCGCAGCAATACGAGTTTGTGCATGAGATGATGGCCTTTTAATGCAAACGGGTAGACTTGAGCGTTACGTCGATCGCGCGTGCAGCGTGCTTCGGCAGGAATGTTCGCGGCTGGATTCGCGGCCCGGCCGAGTGTCCGCGGCCGGATTCACGGCCGCGCTCGAATACCAGCACTGCAAGACCTCGGGCAACCAGCACTGCCTACGTCCGACGCCGAAAAATCAAATTATAGTGGCTTTGCCCGTCGCGACTCCACCGGACTCACGAGCAATTAAATCATTCCTTCGATGAGCATGTCTTCGTCAACACCGGGTCAGCCAGACTCATTCGCAATCGCGCGATCCGGCTCGATCGCTCGCTGGCTGCACCGCGAAAACCTGCTGAAGATTAGTCTCTGGGTGGTGGGGCTGATGTGGCTACTGCCGTTTCTGGCTCCATTCAAAGCGCCGCCGATCCCAAGCTTTCACGGCGAGATTAGCGCCGCGGCGCTTGGCATGCTGAGCGTGCTGGTGCTGCCGGCGTTCGCTGCGCGGCTGGAGTTGCCGCGCATCGGGCTGCTGGCACTGGCGTTCATCGGAATCATCATTGTGCAGGTGGCGCTCGGGCGGATCGCCTACCATCAGGAGGCGTTGCTCGCCGCGCTGTATCTGCTTTGGGTGACGGCGCTCATCATTCTGGGCGGTCTGTTCAAGCGCGAGCTCGGACTGGAGCGCGTCGCGAATACGCTGGCCTGGTTTCTACTCTGCGGCGGACTGCTCAGCGCAGTGATCGGCTGGGCACAGAATATCGATAGCAGCGCCCTTGCGAATGTCATGATGCCGCGCTCGCTCGATCGCGTCTGGGCAAATCTAGGCCAGGCCAATCAGCTCGGCGATTATCTGGCGTTGGCACTCGTGTCGGCCGGCTATCTGTTTGCTGTCGGTAAATTGCGTCTGTTCTGGGCCCTCGCCGCGGCGCTCGCCCTGGTCTACGTATTGCAGCTGACCGGCTCGCGCGCAACGTTGCTATATTTCGCCGGCCTGCTCGGGATGTCGGTCTGGTTCACCTGCAAGGAGGCGTCCCCGGTCAATCGCCGCCTGCTGAGCTTCACCGCGTTCGGCGTGATCGCGTTCTTCTGCATGCCGTGGATCGTCGCGCTGATCACCGCCGGATCTGACATGCTGATTGCACCGGCGACGAATATCAAGAGCGCTGCCGATCGTCTGCGGGATTCGTCGTTCGCGCTCGACGAGCGGCCACGGATCTGGACAGTCGCGCTGCTAATGTTTCAAAGCGCTCCCCTGCTCGGGGTCGGCTTTCGCCAGTTCGGTTGGAATCATTTCGCATTCAACGGGGCGATGCCGGAACCTCGTGTAACCGGCTTTACCGACAACGCGCATAACTTGTTATTGCAGACGCTGGCGGAATTCGGAATTGCCGGCTTGTGTGTGCTGGTCGTGTTTTCTGTGCTGTGGCTGATCGGTCTGTTCAAGCAGCCGCGCAGTCCTGCCAACTGGTGGCTGTGGGGTCTGGCACTCGTGATCGGCGCGCACAGCATGCTCGAGTATCCCTTGTGGTACACGTTTTTTCTCGGCATCGCGGCGATCGTGCTTGGGCTATCCGATGGTCACAGGATAAAATTACAGCTCTCCGGTGATGGGCGCGCGGCGTGCCTGGTGCTCATCGCCGTTCTCGCTTTTGGCTGGCTGGCGCTCGCGCAGCTTTTTCGCGACTATCGGGTACTCGAAAATTTTCTCGCGTTTCGCCTTCGCTATATGCATGCAACCGCCGAAGTCAATAGCCAAGGCAAGGACCGGCTGCTGCAGCTCCATCGCAGCTCGCTGCTCGCGCCATACGTCGAGCTCGGGCTGGCGCGCTCCATCAGCATCGACCCGGATCATCTCGCGGACAAGCTGGTCGTGAATGGCCGCGTCATGCACTTGTTCCCGACCGATGACGTGGTGTTTCGTCAGGCGATGTTGCTGGCTTTGCATGGCGACCAGGCCGATGCCGAACGTCAGTGGTC
>JBDTMS010000562.1:0-3664 GCA_039934195.1 Betaproteobacteria bacterium | reverse complement strand
TTGATTAGCGAACGAAGATCATTCGATCGACATCGAATTCTGCTACCAGAGTCATCTCCCCGGTGGCGGTGTCGATCCTGAATACCGAATTAGTTCCGGAATGCTCCGGATCGCTTAGTCCGTAAAGCTGTCCAGATGGCCCGCATGCTAGACCTTGAAGCTCAACTTGCAATACCCGGTCTTTGACCAGCAAGTGTCCGAGCCGTCTAACCGTCTGCTTGGTGAGATCGAATTGAACCAGGCGTACGTCATACTGCGGTGCCATCGATACAGCGTAGATTCCTGAGTCCGGACATTGCGTCAAATGGCTATAGCGGGTTCGCGGATCGAGTGAGGTGTTGAGAAGCGTCACCTGGCCCGAGCCTAAGTTGACGTTGGCCAACCAGAACCGCGGCGTGTCGCTGTAATGCGCTACCAGCGCGAGCGGAGGTCCTGCGATCGGGATCAAGACGCTGGAAATTGAATATGCAGAAGACAGTCCTGTTACGTCCGCCGCAGACATGTCGACCGGTTTGGTCGGGATGCCAACCATTCGGATCGAAGCGCGGCGCGCTGCTTTCGCGTTGATGGAAGTTCGAATGACACCGACTCCGCGATCCTTGTTCTGGAACAGCGCAGTCAAGCGCTCTCCTGATTGCTCACTTAGCTTGCCGCGCTCCTGCACGCGCGCCGAGGACCCGAGATCGAGCGAGCGTATGATCAATTGTCCGTTGACAGCTCGCACGCCATAGAGCATCCCTACGTCGTCGCCGTGTGCGACGCCGATTGAACCGACGCCGAAGACGCATAACGCGATCACTAAACAGCGGTCCATCGCTTTGTTTGATTTATCCATAGCCATCCTCGACATTCGTTAAGGGACAATCATGCCGTCATCTGGCGTAAGCGGAGTTGCTCCCAGATCTTTCAAAACGTTGATCGCAAACTGTTTGATACGTGTGTCGTCGCGCGGCGGGCTGACATCATCGCTATTCAATCCCCACGCGAATTGGATGGAGCCTGTCGCGAACACCTTCGCGCCGCTCGATGCCGTATAGCGCGCGGAGTTGGATGTTGTTGTGCTCGTACCGCTCGGCAGGCCAGGCGCAACCGAGGTCGGGTCCACCGTCGAGCTCGACAACACCACTAGTCCCGGTGGCGTGAAGCCATTGTTGACTACGGCGTCCCACTCGTAGCCGACGAGCTGCAAGATTGCCGTGTTGTTGGTCAGCCCCGTGTTGAGATAGTACGGGTCGGCGGCGTTGCTCACGATGTAGTCGAAGCCACCCGAAGCGTCGTTATCGCCAACATACATCACACCCAATAGCGCGTTTTCAGGGCGATTGTTTTCCGGTCCGCGCCACAGATACGTCGGCGCAACCGGGTCTCCTACCAACGGATCTTTGTAGCAGACCATGACGCGGTTAGGCTCACCTGAACTGGAGGGCTCAAATCGCACCCGCCAGTAGGCGGAGTTTGCCGAGAAGAACCCGAGGTTTACGCCACCGTCCCGCGCGGCCTCAACGCCGTTTCGCATCTCAAGTGACCAGTACTCGTCGTGACCGACCGAGAGGTACGTCTTGTGTTGAAACAGGATGGCCGGAGTCAGATGCACGTCCAGCGTCGTTACATAAGTTACGTCGTAGCTCTGCGACTCCAGCCAGCGCGCCATGTTGCGTTCGTAGCGGTTGATATTGTTATTGTTGCTTGGATCCACCGTTGCCTCGCCGAAAGGGCGATCGAGCGAAACTTTATATGCGCGTTGTCCGTTGGTGCTGTTGTATTCGTAGAGACTGTGACGCTCACTATCGCCATAGTTGTTGTACGCCAAGAACGTATTGAAGCTGCTTTGGAACAGCAAATCGGCATGACTGCTGTCGTCGCGCACCACGAACCAAATCTGCGACTGCTTGCCGGTCGTTAGTTCGGTCAGATTCGCAGTGTAGAGACCCGAAGTCCATGTGGATCCGACCGAAAGCGTAAACGAGGTGGTCCAATTGCATTCAATCAACCGGGTCGTCGCGTCCGTTACCGCGCACGCGGGCTGTGTGACTCCGGCGAATGGCCCAAAGCTGCCCATCAGCCGGCCGCCGGTCCCCGCGTAATGGCCGAGTCGGTACACGGCGATTGAATATTGACCCGGCTGCGCTACGGAGATTTTGAAAGGAAGCGTGCCGCCCTTATTAACGCTGGTCGCGCCGGCGTAACCGGCGATCTCTGGAGCCGTATCGGTGACAGGATTAGCTATTTCCCAAGCCGTCGTGCCGGGCTGCTGGTTCTCGAGATAGACCGCGTTGGGCACGCTAGCCTGGAACGTCACACTTCCAATGCCGGCCGCGGTCGCCGTTACCATCGTTCGACCCGAGGCTCCAAGCGTGAGACGTGTGCTGGCTTGACCGCTACTGTCCGTCACAGCAGTCGTGGGTAAAACAGAGCCCGTACCGCTAGTGATTGAGAAAGTCACCGACGTGTTGGGCTTTGGATTGTTGTTGACGTCGCGCACGACCACTACAAAGGGATTTGCCAGCGGCGCACTTGCGGTGCCGGTCTGCTTGTCTCCACTAACCTTGGCGATCGAAGCGACAGCATCGGCGAGAAAAACGATATCGCGGAAATAATTCGCGCTGTGGTATGAACCTGTGGGAAACGCAAATGCGGCACCGAACACGCCGTTGCTGCCATCCGCTACAGAGCGGACATCCCCGTTCACGATGGCAGTAGCCAATCCACCATCAGTAAATGCGTAGTTGCTGGCGATATTCACCGACACCGTGTATGTCGTGTTTGCTTGGATGACCAAAGGCGTGGATAACGCTTGTTGCTGCCAGCCTGAAGCTGTTTCGCTCGTAAACGTCGCAGAGGCAAGGGAGGTCCCAGTCGACGACCAAATATGCCCGATGTGCGTACCAGTATCGCTCGCTGCCTTCCAATATCGGATTGCTGTGACGCGTCCCGGTCGCACAGTTTGGAATTTCATACCCAGTTCGTAAGGCACTCCGTCCGAAGCGTTCTGTAACGCAGGCGTTTGCGTACTAAACAGCGTCTCCGGCGCACTGGTCGCGGTTCCTGTTACGGTTAGCGTCGCTGCGTCGCTCGAGAGGCCAGGCGCCGAGGCGACCACGGTCCCTGTGCCCGCAGTTGTCGCTGTCAAACTCGACGTCGCGACACCTGCCGACGCGGCGATTGGCGAGCCAGGACTGAATGTCCCGGTCACGCCGCTGAGTGAGAACGTAATTGGGTTGGTGGCGGCTGTTACTGTTACGCCGTTGGCATCCTGGATAGTCGCCGTGTACGTCACCGCAACGCCGGTCTGCGTGCTGCTCACCGCCGGTGTCAGCGTCACCTTAGTTGCGGCGGATGCTGCCAGCGCGATATTCAGTGTGGCGGTCGCACCTCCTAAACCTTGGGACGACGCTGTAATGGTCGCCGTGCCGGACGTTGAGGCGGTGAAACTTGTGATCGCGCTTCCACTAACAGGCGTTATCGGCGTTTCAGTCGATCCGGGATTGAACGAACCGGAGACGCCCCGTACAGAAAACGTGATGGGATTGGTCGCCGTCGTTGCTGTGTTGCCGGCTGCATCTCTGATTGTGGCCGTGTAGGTTACCGCGCTCCCCGTTTGCGTATTCGCAGTCCCGGGTACCAGAGTCAATTGTGCAGGCGGACCCGCGTCCGCGCCGACAAA
>JBDTMS010000561.1:0-3672 GCA_039934195.1 Betaproteobacteria bacterium | reverse complement strand
CAAGTGCTAGTGGATCGCGTTAACTACTACCGCAAGCGCGCCGGAGTGACACCGGTGATTGCCGACTGGCGGCTGCGCAAGTCCGCGCAATCGCACGCCGACTACTTGAGCAGCACGAATTCGGTTGGACATCTCGAGCACGACACTGCAAATGCGTACTACACCGGAGAAGATCCCTACCGCCGCATCAACGCTGCCGGTTACGTGTTCGCGCAAGCCGGCGAATTAGTCGCGAAGACGCCTTCGCGCGATGTCGCCGGTGCGGTGGACCGCTTGATGGACGCCGTCTACCATCGATTCGTGATTCTCTCGAGCGATCTCACGCAAGCGGGCGCTGCTGCCGGCCGTAAAACCATGCGCGACGATGAGATGACCGAAGTCACCATTGATTTCGCCGCGCCTGTTACGCCGATCGCACGTGACTCGACGTTGATCGTGTATCCCGCCCGCGAGCAAGCCGGCATACGAGCGGCCTTCGATGCGACAACGGAAATTCCGAATCCGATGCCCGGCCGTACCGTAGTCGGATCTCCGATCTCCGTGCAGGCCGACTCCGGCTTGGAATTGACGGTCGATGTGTTTCGTATCTCCGCGATGAACGCCTCGACGAGTGATGGATTTCTAAGGTCGAGATTGCTGGTACACGGCGATGATGCAGACACACCCCCTTGGGCCGCGGCATTGATTCCGGAGCGACCGTTACTACTGCGCACCGCGTATCGCGTCGAGTTTTCCGGAAAGATAGACGGCAACGCAGTCGCGCAAACCTGGACGTTTACGACGGCGGCGCAATAGAGTGGGAAAGTTCGCCGTATATGCGTGTCCGATTGGACTCATTTGCGAATCGAAATATAGGGCACGGCCCGTGCTGCGCGCACAAGCGCTGCCGGGTCCCACGCCGGCGTTTGCAACCGCGTTCTTATGTACGGTCGTGCATGCGCGGACCTTGCCCGGCTGCGGCCACCACCATACACAACACACCAAAGCCGACGAACACGATGAGTGAAGGCTCGGGCACCGCCACGACGAACCCGCTGATTACCCGACGCTCGAATTGAGGATCGCCGAAATCATCAGTTGTCTCGGAGGAAGAATCGCTAGGAATGATGCTCACAGTGCCTGGGCCGGATAGCATCAGGTCTACACTGAAATCTAGATTGAGCAAACGAAGCGGCCCAGCAGCCTCGCTGAAGAACTGAAAGGGTTTTCCGTTACTGAGAAATCGGGATGCGAATTGGCCACCCCTGGCATATGTAAAAGGCGTGGCTATAGTGGTGCCCCCTGTCGTTTCAATCGCGAACTCAATCACTTCGCTTCCAAATCGATCAGGTAGGATCGATGAATCCACTGTGAAGAATCCAGAAGCTGTGCCTCCATCGTCAAAGGCGACATCTTGCAGCACCCATCGAATGATCTCGCCGCGGGCGACATTGCCTACGCCAGCGCCTAATGCCAAGAACACTACTGTGCCTGCCAATAAAAATTTGCCGACGAGTCGCGTAGTCATTTGAAGACCTCCATGAAGTCCACGTCACCCCGTCGTTCACGTCATCGCGAAAATCGAGCGGCTCAAAACAACCCGCGGTAAAGACCGGCCTTTTCCTACCTGCTTGACACTCCTAGCTAGAAATTCGGCACAATTAGGACCGCGTCAGTCGACGCCTGAACAAGGCTGACGCTTACGTCGCCGACCGGGGAATGCGAACGGAATGATTGTAGTCCTGTCTCTAGGTCTGCAACTTTCATACGGCCTTCATCGCACTTGCGCCTGGCGGTTCGCCTTCTCGATGGCAGCGGCAATGTCGTTCTCTTCGGCGCAGGCGAGCGATCAGACGGCACACCTCGCATCGGATGTTGCGTATTTCCTTCGCTACATTTCAGGTGTCGATCTCTGCGCGTCCGAATCGGTCCGTTATACTTGCTCCCCTAGCTAGTGGTTGCCCCAGGTCTTGATTGCCCGTGATTTTTGCCTGGCCGCAGATGCCCATCACGCTTTCGGACACCAAGCCCCGGTATCCATCCAGCCTTTGATCAATGCGCCGAATTCCTCTTGCGATCCGGGGGCAGGCGGACGGCCGGCATCCGGATGCCAGCCCCAGCCGACCAGCGAGTCGTGCGCCATGTGCTCGTAAATCTGCTCCATTGTCTTGCCGCCGTTGCGCTTGGGATCTTTGATTTGCGCGCAGATCTCGCCGAGCGGTTTTCCGATCCACGCCATCTCGACCGGTGCCAGCATCCATTTCGGATGGCCGGGAATGTGAGCAGGATCGAAATTGCTCTGACCATGACAGGTGATGCAACGCATGCCCGGCTTGCCCATGCCACCCGCGCCGCGATCGACGGGCGGTTGATGCACATGCATGTCGTCGCCTTGCCGCGGTGAGTTGTCGCGCGGATGGCAGTTCAGACAGCGCGGACTCAAAATCACTTTGCCCGCCTCCTGGAACATCGCGATCGAGCGGGCATGCTCGTCCTTCATGCCGGCGAATTCGGCCGCCGGTTTTAGCGGGATCTTCGGACGATCCGGTGCGTTCTCCGCATTCACCAATTGCGCTGCTGCGAATACAGCGGCCGCACAGCCGACGCCCGCCGCCAGTGAGATTAGTTTTTTGTTTTTCATCGTTGCACCTCACGCGACCTGGCGGTTGAAGGGGAGATGGCGAACAAACGTACCCGTCAAAACTCGCCATGCGTTGGCCACCGCCGGACCGATGGGGGGCACGCCGGGCTCTCCCACACCGGTCGGCTTTTCTGTGGAGGCGACCACTGTCACGTCGACCTTGGGCATCTCGTTGATGCGCAGCATGCGATAGTTGTTGAAGTTCGACTGCTGCACGCGGCCTTTGTCGAGCGTAATTTCGTCGTACAGAATCGCACCCAGACCGTAGCCGATACCGCCCTCCATCTGCGCTTTGATGATTTCCGGATTGACGGCGACGCCGCAGTCGACCGCACACCAGACGTGCTCGACCTTCGGCACGCCATCGGCGCCGCGCGACACTTCCGCAATCTGCGCAACGTAGCTGTCGAACGATTTGTGTACGGCAATTCCGCGTGCACGACCGCCGCCGACATTCGCACCCTTCCAGTTTGCGAGCTTCGCTACCGCTTGCAGCACGCCGGTGTGCCGTCGATCTTTGCTGAGCAGGGCGAGACGGCCTTGCAGCGGATCTTTGCCGCCTGCGAGCAGCACCTCGTCGATAAAGGTTTCTTTCACGTACGCGGTGTGCGTGTTGCCGACCGAGCGCCACCACAGCACCGGCACGCGCACTTCCATTATCTGCGCGCCGACGCGCAGGTTGGGCACTGCGTACGGCAGGTCTTCCAGACCTTCGACCATGCTCGGATCGACGCCTTCTTTCATCATCATTTCAAACGGCGTGCCTTTGAAAATAGACTGGCTGGCGACGCTGTGATCCCACGCGACGATGCGCCCGGATTTGTCGAGACCGGCGCGCACGTTGTGCAACGTAAACGGACGATAGCGACCGCCGCGTATGTCGTCTTCGCGCGTCCACACCAGCTTGATCGCGGCGTCGCGGCCGAGCGCTTTTAGTGCCGCAGCGGCCTCGGCGGCAAGATCGCCCGTCGGCTGTGCGCGCCGGCCGAAGCTGCCGCCCGCGAGCAGCGTCTCGATGCTGACTTTGCTGGGATCGAGCGCCATCACTTTCG
>JBDTMS010000560.1:0-3673 GCA_039934195.1 Betaproteobacteria bacterium | reverse complement strand
TGGGTGGTGTATGTCGGCTGGGACATATGGCATGCCTGGAAGAACGAGGTCTTTGCCAGCGTCTTCACCATCGTTCTTTCATTTCGAGTCGCCGGCACAATAGCGCTCGCGATATGGGTATGGCTGATCTTCAAGCCTTCGTTCAGAGACGACGAAACCTACGCAACACTTCTGCTGGCAGGCGGTGTAGTCCTCGCATACGTTCTACTGCTCGGGATGATTCATGTCGTGCCGTTTCCGTACAATTATTTGTACTACTACGTCGGATTGTTGATCGAATTGCTTTTCCTATTCGGGTTTCTAAGGCTGCGCGCAAAGCCCGCTTTCATCCTCGTTGCAACCTTGCTGGCTCTAAGCGCCATGAGTTTTCGAATCGATGTCGACTACCATCTGCTGGCTGTGGAGGCCACTGTCAGGGACTATTACTGGGCCGATGCGCTCAGCTATTTGGCATCTTTCGTGGTAGTCGGCTGTGCAATCGCGGTCGAGTTAGAACGCAAGGCGCGGCAAACTTTCTACCGAGAACGAGAGCTCGAAACCAGGAATGCCGCGATGACCCGGCAGAACGAGGACCTCGCGAAGCTGAACATCGCACTGGAAGACGCTCGGCACGATACAGAAACCAAAACCCAGGCGCTGATGCGGGCGAAGGAGGATTCTCGTGTGTAAGGCGGAACAGCAAAGCCGAGACAAGTCGAAATTCCTCGCTGAGGCGGCACACGATCTAAAGCAACCCATGCAAGCCATCGGAGACTTCCTGGAGGCGGCTTCACATGCAGTGCGCAAAGGCGATTTGAATCGGTCGCGCGATCTGGTGGAACAAGCTCAGCTGGCTACTCGCGTCATGCGCTCGTCGTTCAACGCGGTTCTCGACATATCGTTATTGGAATCGGGATTCATCGAAGCCACCTACACTAACTTCGATGTTCAGCGGCTGGTGGAGGAAGTCGTCCGGCCACTGGAGTCAGCAGCGGCGAAACGCGGCGTACGGCTACGGGTTACCCGACGACTAGGACGCGACGCCACAGTTAGGAGCGATCGTGTGCTCTTGGGACGGGTACTGACCAACCTCGTCTCGAACAGCATCAAATATTCCGATCCGGACAAGGGCGGCCGTGCGGCAGTGATTGTTGGAATTGTTTGCCTGCCTAAATATGTTCGCGTAGAGGTTCTCGACAATGGCACAGGAATACCGCAGACCGAGATCCAGAGCGTCTTCAAACCATTTCATCAGTTGGACAACCCGGAGCGGGATCGCGAAAAAGGTCTGGGACTTGGGCTTTCTATCGTCAACGCAATACTGGGTCTGCTGAAGGAACATCGTATCGAGACCGTATCGGTCGAAGGCAAATGGACACGCTTCTCTATAGAGCTTCCACGCGTCGAGGGCATTCTCGCGCATGAGCCGGCGGACTCAACTCCATTGCTTACCGCTGCTGTCGACTTATCCGGTGTCTACGTGCTGCTTATTGAGAACGACTCGTTGCTGAGGAAAGCAACTGCAGCGCTATTGAAAGCCAATGGAGCACTGTGCGAGGTAGCGGGCTCGGTAGAAGAACTGACTCAGATGCTGCCCAACCTGGAGCGCGATCCGGACATCGTCCTTACCGATTACCGATTGCCCAATGGGCGTACTGCGGTTGACGTCGTAAGAGCGGTGGCCCTCAGGCTTGGCGACAACATTCCCACTGTGGTGATAACCGGAGAGGTGGCCGACATCGAAGAGCATGAGGAACTTCGCGGCAGAAAAATACTGCGCAAGCCGGTGTCCCCGAAGAATCTGGTTGAGGAGATCGATCGCGCTTTTCTAAGGCACTAGGGAATTCGGATTTGGCTTCGGAATCGTGATGTCTCGCCGCGATACCTCGATTACGAGCTGCGTGCGTCTTGCGACCTTGAAGATACGCAGGAGCTTGGAAACGTAATCCTTTCGCACGGTCCCTTCGGAGATTCCCATGCGGTCTGCAATTGTCTTGTTTTGCAGCCCCTGACAGAGGTAGTAGAGAACCTCGAGTAGTCTTCCCGTGATGCCAAGAGATTCCGCCGGAACCCTTGGTGACGATATCGGCGGCTCCGGGGATTGTCCGCCACGCCCTAACACTGATGCTGGCAAAAACACGCCACCGTGGAATACGGTATCCAGGGCACGGCGAAACACGCCGTCATCATCGATTGCCTTTGGAATATAGCCGCACGCACCGGCGTCGATGCATTCAATTACCAGCTCTTTGTTCTTGTGCGCAGAAAGCATGATGGCGCGCGTATCGAGCTCTGCCTCCCGTATATATCGAAGCACGTCCAGACCGGTCTTCTGCGCCTTCAGATCGAAGTCCAGGAACGCAATATCGACTTCTGTTTCGAGGAGCGTCGCAACAGCCTCTTCAAAAGAAGAAGCCTCATAGATACGCGCCGCCGGTTCGGCGATCTGTATTAGTGCCTTCATCCCGGAGCGGACCATCCCATGGTCCTCTAGCAGGAGGATCTTTGTCGGCGACAGGAAGTCGCTCATAAGCTACCAAGATTAGTTGAACGTCAAGGCTACGGCATACCGTGAACGCCGGATATCCGACATATGTCCGGCAACAATGGTAGGGATAAAAGTCCGATACGACCGGACAAATGCGGGAATGCATCTGCAGATTACCGGGTTGAGAATGGTCTCAACATTGAACAACGCGAGATTGGGCATACACACAGGAGCGACGATGAGCGCCAGCGCTGCGAGCAGTAGGAATCTCTTACGCCACGGCAACAGTCTCCGTGCCTCGGGCACGACGCTGCTGGCAAGCGATCTGTCGCTTGTTACTGCGCCGCCGATCCCCCTCGTACGTCCAATCGAAGAGCATCGCTTCGCGGCGTGCGTCGTGACCGATGCCGACAACTACACCGAGCTTGCCGAGCGCATGAATCCATGCGAGTTAGTCGACTTGCTGAACGACTACTTCAAAACTTTGTTTGCGCCGGTTCAGAACAATGGCGGCGTGGTATTGGATGTCAAAGGCGACGGGTTGCTCGCAGTCTGGACCGGCACCTTATCGGACGCCGACCTGCGTAACAGTGTATGCAAGGCCTGCCTGGAAATGATGAAGGCGGTCGACGAATTCAACGCCAGGCATCCTCGGCAACAGCTGGGGACGAGAATCGGCGTCGGCTTCGGTCCGATTGCGCTCGCCGACGTCGGTGCGCTGTCGTGCTTCCAATATCGCGCGGTAGGCGATACGGTAAACACCTCAAGCCGTACGGAACAGCTCAATAAAGAACTGGGTACGCACGTGCTGGTTCCGTCTAGCGTCGCCCGCGGCAATACCGAACACCTGTTCCGCAATCTGGGGACTTTCCAGTTGCGGGGTAAGCGTGAGACGGTAGACGTTCTGGAGCTGGTCGCCGGCCTCGGTACCGCCACTCGAGAGCAAAAGGCCCTATGCGAACGATTCGACTTCGCCTTGAGGACATACCGCGCCGGGCGCTATGACCAAGCCGTTCGTCTGTTTCGAGAGATTGCCCGCGCCTATCCAGATGACAAGCCGACACGCTTCTATGTCGCGCGGTGCAGTGAGATTCTGAACCGGGGCCTGCAGGGAGCTCTGCGATGCATCGTCAGACGCATCGCCATCTGGGCTCAGTTGCAAGAGCAGCGGTTTCGCGCCCGGCCCGGCCGACGGTTACATTTAAT
>JBDTMS010000559.1:0-3677 GCA_039934195.1 Betaproteobacteria bacterium | reverse complement strand
CACCGATCACATCAGCCCCGCCGGCGCGATCAAAGACACCTCCCCTGCCGGGAAATATCTGCTGTCGCACGGCGTCGCCAAAGTCGACTTCAACAGTTATGGCGCGCGCCGCGGCAATCACGAAATCATGATGCGCGGCACGTTCGCGAATGTGCGCATCAAAAACTTGATGGTGCCGCCGAAGTCCGACGGCTCTCGTGTCGAGGGCGGAGTTACCGTGTTTCAACCCGGCGGCGATCAGATGTTCATCTACGATGCCGCCATGAAGTACATCGCGCAGGGCACGCCGACCGTCGTCTTCGGCGGCGAAGAATATGGCACCGGCTCCTCGCGTGATTGGGCAGCCAAGGGCACGCTGCTGCTCGGGGTGAAAGCCGTCATCGTGCGCAGCTTCGAGCGCATCCATCGCAGCAATCTCGTCGGGATGGGCGTGCTGCCGTTGCAGTTCATCGGCAGTGACACCGCCGAATCGCTCGGTATCAACGGCCGCGAAACCTTCGACATCCTCGGCCTCGATGGCAAGATCAAACCGCAGCAGAACGTGACGTTGGTGATCCATCGCGAAAACGGCACGGAGCGGGAAGTGAAATTGTTGCTCCGTATCGACACACCGATAGAGGTGGACTATTACCGCAACGGCGGCATCCTGCCGTACGTGCTCCGCGAGATCGTGCAGACGGCGAGAAGCGGAACGATCGCGGCTTAGCTCTCGCCGAACAATTGGCAACACGTCGTTTCGATAGACATGGAAACGCGCGTTGATATCGGCAGTCTTACGATGGCCCGTGCCCATGTGTAGCGAGTATCCGCGTCACGGAATCGACAACGAAAACCCATCCGCATGGTGGAAATCGGGCAACGTAGACGGATGATTGAGCGCCCAGTACGATAAGGTTTCGTTCTCTGCTTCGATCACTGCGCTGAGTCCGACTCGCAAGCCGATGGCGTGCCGGATGGCTGAGAGCGTCTCGAGCGCTATGCATGCATCCAAACGCAAACGGCCGTCTTCGCGCCGCACGGAGATCTGGGGTGCGCCCACGGCCTCGACGAGGTTCACCTCTTCGCGGTAATCCGAGAACGCATAGACCGCGTACTCGCGCGAAGGCGAGAAGTTGAATTCGTAGTAGCTCGATCCATCAGCGCCGGCGATGAACGCCTCGAAGCAGGTACGCCGCCAGAGTTGATCTGCACGTTTTGGGCGTGCTTCGATTGGAATCGCCAGCTTGCCAATATCACCCTCGAGCAGATATTTCAACGCGAGCGTATG
Organism: Betaproteobacteria bacterium; assembly: GCA_039934195.1. GTDB lineage: Bacteria > Pseudomonadota > Gammaproteobacteria > Burkholderiales > SHXO01 > SHXO01. Next base: position 2,410 of record JBDTMS010000559.1, on the reverse strand, counting down.
CGCTGTCCTGCGCACTTCAACATCGATGCTGTGCACAGCAGAGCACGGGGTCGTCTGATGGCGGACGAGCGCTACGTTGCGTAAATCGGGTGCTGCTTGAGGGGTCGTCACTGCTGCATTGTAGACGGCCTCGCCTTGGCGAGCCGTGCTACTCGTCCTCGCGCGACCCGCGCAAAAGCCTGTAGCTACGCCTTGCGATCTTCGACGCGCGCCTGCAGCCGCAAAACATCGCGCGCCCGTTCGACTACCGGCAGATCGATCATCTTGCCTTTGTAGCGCACCGCGCCGCTGCGTTGCGCGAGAGCGGCCTCGAACGCTGCGACGAGACCACTCGCATCTTCCACTTCGGCGGGCGAGGGCGCGAACTCTGCATTGAGAATTGCGACTTGCGATGGATGTACGCAAAAGCCGCCGGCAAACCCGAGTGCCCTCGCACGCTTGATCGTCGCGCGGTACTGGTCGAGATCATCGATATCGGCAACCGTACCGACGTAACCGATCGGCATCTTGCCGGCTGCGCGCGCGGCGGCGACTGCAAGAACGTTCGGGACGTATAGGCTGTCTGGCGTCACTTTCATCCGCATGCTTACGGCAAGATCCTCTGCGCCTACAGTGATACCGACGACACGTTCACAAGCCGCGATTTCTTCCATGCGAAACAGCGCGTCGGCCGTCTCGATCATCGCGACGATTTTGGTGTGGCGCGGCGCGAGGCCGCGCGCTTGCTCCAGCTCGTCCAGCAGATCGCTAACTAGTGCGACGTGCTGCGCGCCAAGCGTTTTCGGCAGCACGATCGCGCAGATCTGTTCGGACACCACGGCTGCGAGATCATCGCCGATGAGCTTCAGCGGCTGATTTACGCGAACCAGCACGTCGCTGCCGCCGCTCCCAACAAGCTTCGATGCACTCGCGACTTTCGTGCGGGCAAGCTGCTTTTCTTCGGGTGGGATGCTGTCCTCGAGATCGAGCATCACCGCATCCGCGCCGCGTTTGGCCGCACCGGCAATGAATTTATCGCTGGTTGCGGGGACGAACATCATCGACCGCCAGAGCGGCGCCGGTGCGCTCATCGTCCCGATCTCATACGTTCTCCTGCGTTCGTTGTGTGCTCGCCGCCAATTCCGCGAGTACTTCTTCGGTGTGCTCGCCGAGCTGCGGCGCCGAATGATGGATACCGCCCGGTGTCGCCGAAAGTCGCGGAACTACGTTATGCATGGGAATTTTTCCGAACTGCGGATCGTCGACCTGGATCAGCGCTTCGCGGCCGAGCACATACGGATGCGTGGTGAGCTCGGACACCGAGCAGACCGGTCCAACCGTCACGCCCGCTTTTTCGAACAGCTCGAGGTTTTCGTCGCGGCTTCGCTGCATGATGAATTCGGCGATGATGCGATCCAGTGCGTCGCGATTCTGCACGCGCTCGTCATTGCTCTTGAAGCGCGGGTCGTCGATCAGCTCGGGTTTACCCATTGTGCGAAACAAGCGTTCGGCCATCGACTGTATCGATCCGGACAACGCGACGTAGTGGCCATCGGCGCATTCGTACAGGTTGCGCGGCGCGGTGTGTGTGGATTGATTGCCGGCACGCTGCGTCGGTACGCCGGTCAGATGAAACTGCAGCGCTTCGGTGCTGATGAGCGAGAAGATCGGCTCGAACAGGGACACGTCGATCACCTGTCCGCCGCCGTTGCCGACTTCGACCACACGCAGCGCGCTCAGCATCGCCATTGCGCCATACAGACCTGCAATCATGTCCGCAGTGGCAATCGGCGGCAGGCACGGCGGCGCATCGGGGAAGCCATTGAGATCGGCAAAGCCCGACATCGCTTCGACCAAAGTGCCGAAGCCTGGACGATTTTTGTAGGGCCCGGTCTGACCCCAACCCGAGACGCGTACGATGACGAGCTTCGGGTTGATCTGCAGTAGACGTTCAGGACTCAAGCCCATCGCTTCGAGGGTACCTGGCGTGAAATTTTCGACCAGCGCCTGTGCGGACGCGATCAACGCTTCGAGCGCAGCACGGCCTGAATCCGAACGCAGGTTGAGCGTCACACTGCGCTTGTTGCGCGCATAGATTTTCCAGAATACTTCGACATCTTTGACGCGCCATCGGCGCAGGTCGTCGCCGCGATCGGGGTTTTCGATTTTGATGACGTCGGCGCCGAGATCGGCGAGGACGTGCGTCAGCATGTTGCCCGCGACCAGACGCGAGAGATCGACTACGCGCACGCTTGCGAGCGGGCCGCGTTTTTTGGCTGTGTCCGAAGCAAGCGCTGCCATCTGCGTCTCTGCGGCGCTCAACGATGCACGGGCTGGATGCGCGCGATGCGCCCGAGCTCATCCAGCACTTCGCTGATCGGCATCACGTCGGCGTACTTCGAGTCGATGTCGAACAGATTCGCTCGATGCG
>JBDTMS010000558.1:0-3687 GCA_039934195.1 Betaproteobacteria bacterium | reverse complement strand
CACGTCGATCCGGAAACGACGGCGTACTGGACCACGTCCGGCGACTTCGTGTTCATCGCGATCTTGAGCGGCACCGGCAGCGTGCTGGCGCCATTTCTCGGCGCCACGATCTTCGAATTCGTCCGCACCTTCGCGTTGCAATACGTACCGAACACGTGGCAGATGACGCTCGGGATCACCATGCTGCTGGTTATCATGTTTTTGCCCGGGGGATTGTGGTCGGTGTTCTCCTCGCATTGGAAAAAAGCCTGACATGGCCGTCGTTCTCGAAGCACGCAACCTTAGCAAAAGTTTCGGCGCAGTGACGGCTGCTGCCAACATCAACGCCAGCATCGAGGCCGACAGCGTGGTCGGGTTGATCGGCAGCAACGGCGCCGGCAAGACCACGTTCATCAATATGGTGACCGGGTATTTGCAGCCCACTTCCGGCCGCGTGCTCTATCAAAACCGCGACATCACCGGCATGAAGCCGCGCCAGGTCACGCGGCTCGGCATCTGCCGATCGTTCCAGATTCCGCAGCTATTCAACTCGCTTACCGTGCGCGAGAGTCTGTTCGTCGGCGTCGGCATCGCCGGCCGCTCGCCGCGCGCGGGCGCCCTCGCAAAGTTGTCCGATCAGCGCGCGCTGGTGGATCAACTCATCGAGCGTTTCAGCCTCGGCCCATATGCCGATCAATCCGCCGCGATGTTGCCCGAAGGCATCCGCAAACTGCTCGACATCGCGATGGCGGTCGCGGGGCGGCCGGTGGTACTACTATTGGACGAACCGACCAGCGGCGTGTCGTCCGATGAGAAATTTCGCCTGATGGATATGGTGATGGGTGCGCTCAAGGCCGAAGGCGTGACGGTGCTGTTCGTCGAGCACGACATGGACATCGTCACCCGCTACACCCACCGTATCCTCGCGTTCTACGAAGGCCGCATCATCGCCGACGGCGATCCGCAAACCGTGCTGCAAGACGCCGAAGTGCGCCGCTACGTCATCGGCGAGCAGCTGCACGCAGCCTCGCCATCGGAGAGCGCACGTGCTGCGCATTGAAGGTCTGGACGTCGCGATCGGACCGGTGCGCATTTTGCGCAACGTCAACATGCATTTGCCCGCAGCAAAATTCACCGGGTTGATCGGTCGCAACGGGGCCGGCAAAACCACGCTGATGCGCTCGATCATGGGTATTTTGAAGGCAGCCAACGGCTCGATCCAGTTCAATGGGTCGACATTGAATGCCTCGCCCGTCCACGCGCGCGCGAAAGCCGGTATCGGCTATATGCCGGAAGATCGCCGCCTGGTGCCCGATCTGAGCGTCGAAGAAAACGTGCTGATACCGGCGTGGGCGATCAAGATGCCGGACGCCGAGGCGCGACTCGCCAAGATCTATACGATGATTCCTGAAGTACAGGCGTTCGCCGGCCGCAAAGCGATGCAGCTCTCCGGCGGCCAGCAAAAGCTCGTCGCGCTGGCGCGCGCGCTCATGTGCGGCACCAAAGTGCTGCTGCTCGATGAGCCGTTCGAAGGCGTCGCGCCGGTGCTCGCGAAGCGCCTGGCGGAAGTGATATCGGCGCTCAAGCAGGAAGGGCTGTCGATTCTGATTACCGAATCGGATCTGTCCCACTCGCGCGAGATGCTCGATGCGCTGTTCACCATCGACCGCGGGGAAGTGACCGCGGCCTGATAACTCGGCTTCGTTAGTACTCGGCCGCACTACTTTGGGCGTAGTGATGCCGTTGCTCCCAGCGAATAAAAGCCGGTCTCAGCAAATCAAAAAGCCCGCATGTTTGCATGCGGGCTTTTTCTTTCGTGCCAGCGCAATTACGTGAGCGCGTGTCCGACTGCGTTGACGTAGATCGAGTAGATCGACGTGCTGCCGGTCATAAACAAACGATTGCGTTTGGTTCCGCCGAATACCAGATTGGAAATGACTTCCGGTGTGTGCAGGAAGGCGATTGCGTCGCCGTTCGGTGCATGTACGCGAACGCCATTGGTCTCCGGACCGCCCCAGCCCCAGCCGCACCACAGATTGCCGTCGGTGTCGCAGCGAATGCCATCGGTGAACCCCGGACGGAAGTCGGCGAACTGCTTGCCGTTGCTCAAGCCCGTCCCGTTGTCCTTGACGTCGAACACCATGACGTTGGCGGGAAATTGCGGTCCATCGGTCGCGCCCGTGTCGACCACGTAGAGCTTTTTGAAGTCGGGCGAGAAGCACAAGCCGTTCGGACGCTTCATCGATTCGACTTGCACCGTGGCCTTGCCGCTCGGATCGAGACGGTATACGCGGGTGGGCAGTTCGAACTCGGCTTTGTGTCCTTCGTATGGCCCGAGAATGCCGTAGCCCGGATCGGAGAACCAGATCGAGCCATCAGGATGTACCGCGGCGTCATTGGGCGCATTCAATTTCTTGCCGTTAAAGTTATCGATCAAAACGGTCCAGCTGCCGTCGTATTCGCGGCGGCGAAGGCGACGTGTGTCGTGCTCGCATGCGATCAGACGTCCGGTGTTATCGCGTGTGTGGCCGTTGCTGTAGCCTGATTCGGTCTGGAATACGCTGACATGACCGTCGTCTTCATTCCAGCGCAAGGTGCGATGGTTGGGAATATCGCTCCAGATCAAAGAACCCCAATCGCCGCACCACACCGGTCCTTCGCACCACAGCGCCGCGTTCTGTCCCATGCCGTGCCAGACACGCTGCAATGTCGCATTGCCCTGCCGGCCGGAGAAGCGTTTGTCCAGTGGCTCCCATGCCGGCTCCGGATAAGTAACGGTTGCGTCGCCGGTCCAGTCACGATCTCTTCCGAATTTGTCTGCTCCCATGGCGCTCGTCGCCACAGCCGCGGTCGTTGCCGCTGCCGCCGTGAGAAAAGCGCGTCTGTTCTTTTCCATCTTTTGAACTCCTCCGTTTGTTTAATTGGCCTGTTATTCACGCCCGGGCGTGTGAGACTGCCACGCTGCCCACCGCGAAACTCGGTCGACAGGTACGACGCTGGCTGCCGACGTAGCGCAGTCAGGCGGTGATTAGAGCACCGGCTCTTACCGCATGCAACTCGAGTTTCATTCCGCAATATTGGGAACGATCGCGCACGGCGTGACGCAACATCGACTGTACAATCCAATGATGAGCCCGTTACAGCAGTACCCGCGCACACCCGCCGCAGACAATCTGCAGCGTTTGTTGCTGCTGCGCAGCGTGATGATTTGTAGCGAAGCAGTTGCGATCGTCGCAGCCGCCGCCAGCCTTGGAATCGCGCTGCCTTTCGCGTGGATGCTGGGTATTTTGTTTCTACTTGCAATCATCACAGTCGCCGGCTGGGTTCGCATCAAAGCAGGCGCAGCGATTGGTGAGCGAGAATATTTCTGCCACCTCATGATCGACGTCGCAGCGCTCACCGCACTGCTCTATCTCAGCGGCGGCCCGTCGAATCCTTTCGTCTCGCTTTTCCTGCTGCCGTTGGTAATTGCCGCGACGACGTTGCCGGCAACTTACGCCTGGATTACGGCCGCCGTGACCGCATCGAGTTACGCGCTGCTGTTCTTTTTCCACGTCCCCCTGGCCGGATTGCAAGGGAACCACACGGATCATGGCTTCGGGCTGCATCTGCTTGGCATGTGGCTTAATTTCGTGGTGTCGGCGGTAATCATTTGCGGCTTCGTGGTTCGCATGGCGGCAGCAATTCGCCAACGCGATGCTCAGCTCG
>JBDTMS010000557.1:0-3691 GCA_039934195.1 Betaproteobacteria bacterium | reverse complement strand
GCTCAGCCATTGCTACGCGCGATTTCGGAACCATCGTCTCCGCGCTGCGTAATCATGGCGCCCGCATCGAAGCGCAAGTCGTGCTGCTCGCCGATCTCAATGGCAAGATGATCGCCGACACCCTGCCACGGCGGCCAGGCAGCGGAGCGTTCCCGTTCCCCGAATTGATCAAAACCGCGCAGCAAGCCGGGACCGCATCAGCCATCGTCTTGATCGAGCGTCGACCCTACCAGATCGTCGTCGTGCCGGTGCTGGCGCCGGTGCCCATCGCCTGGGTCGCGATGGGCTTCATGATCGACCAGAAGGCAGTAAGCACGTTGCGCTCGATTACCGGGATGCACGTGTCGTTTTTATCGCGCGCGACAAATCACGAATGGTCGTTGAACGCCTCGACGTTGCCGGTGGCAATGCAGGACGGGTTGCTGAGCGCGATGGCCACGTCCAGGGTGCCGCGCGTCGAATCGACAATGACGCTCGACGCAGAACCGTTCGAAACCCTCGACGCCACCTTGAGCGACAGCGCCGGCGGGCAGGTGGTAGCAGTGCTGCAACTTTCGCTGCGCGAGGGACTGGCATCGATCCGCAAACTCGGCACTATGCTGATCGCGCTTGCGATCGCCAGCATCATCTTGTCCATTTTCGGCAGCGTAGTTCTGGCGCGTGGAATCACGGGACCGCTCAACCGATTGAACGCGAACGCACGGCGTATTCGCGACGGCGACTATTCCAAGCCCCCGCCGCTGGATCAAAGCGATGAGGTGGGCGAGCTTGCGGAGAGTTTCAATACCATGCTCGACAGCATCTCCCGGCGCGAGACGGAGATCCTGCGACTAGCGTACGAAGACGGGTTGACCAGTCTGCCCAACCGCGCGATGTTCAACGATCGTCTGCTGCAAGCGGTGAAGATCGCACAGCGCAACGGCAATACGCTGTCGGTACTCTCGCTCGACATCGATCGGTTCAAGTACATCAACGACAGCCTCGGTCATACCGCCGGCGATCAGGTGTTGCGAGAAGTCGCCGGGCGCCTGCAAGCGCTGTTGCGCGATTCCGACACCGTCGCGCGCTTGGGCGGCGATGAGTTCGGCATATTGCTGCCGACCATAACCAATGAAGGCGTCCAGCTCGTCGTCGACCGCATTTTGCATACGCTCGAGCAACCGATTATGCTCGAAGGGCAACCGGTCGATGTTGGCGCGAGCATCGGTGTGGCAAGCTGCCCGGAGCACGGAACCGATCCGCGCATGCTGCTGCGCCATGCGGATGTCGCGATGTACGAAGCGAAGCGAGATAACTCCGGCTACGCGTTCTACGATCCGCGCTACGAGACCGGACGCCCGAGCCACTTGTCGTTGCTCGGCGAGCTCCGGCGCGCGGTCGAGAGCAATGAGCTGGTGCTCTACTACCAGCCCAAAGTCGATCTCAAGACGGGCTATGCGCAACGCGCAGAAGCGCTGGTTCGGTGGATTCATCCGACGCGCGGATTTATCCCGCCGCTCGACTTCATTTTATTTGCGGAACAGACCGGCTACATCAAGCAGGTCACGCGCTGGGTGGTCGAGGAGGGCATCCGGCAAGCCGGACAGTGGCTTCGCGAAAAATCGCCGATCGCGATATCGATCAACATCTCAGCGCGCGATTTGATGAATCTCGATCTGGCGGATTTCGTCGTCAGACAGTTGGCACATCACGGCGTGCCACCGGAGCTCATCTGTCTGGAAATTACCGAGAACGGGTTGATGGAAGATCACGCGCGCGCGCAAGATGTTCTCGAGCACATGCACAAGCTCGGCGTGCGCTTGTCGATCGACGATTTCGGTACCGGCTATTCCTCGCTTGCATACTTAAAGAAGCTACCCGTGCAAGAGCTCAAGATCGACCGCACGTTCGTGATGAATATCGAGACGGACGACGACGATGCGATCATCGTGCGCTCGACCATCGAGCTGGGACACAACATGGGGATGGAAGTGGTTGCCGAAGGTGTCGAGACCCAGAGCGCAATGGACTTGCTCACCGCGCTCGGTTGCGATCAAGCCCAGGGTTACCTGATCAGTAAGCCGCTGCCTGCGGGACAATTCACCGCGTGGCTCACTGCGCGCGCACAAGCGCGCACCGCTTCACTGTCGCCGATCACGTGAACTGTTTTGGTTCGCCGCCAATACTGTCACTTGCTCCCTCGGCAATACTGTCACTTTCTCGAGACGCCTGCGCTTGCGCCATCGCGAGACTCCATGTACTTTCGTGATGGTGGAGATGCAAATCTCTACGCAGCGAAATACTTCAACGATTTGTTGAATCGCGCTGACCTAAACCTAGGAGAGATCATGCAAACAAAAACAGGCATAAAAGCCGGACCGTACGGCCCCCCGGGCGTTCGCTAATCAGCGACCCGAAGTGATTGTCCGGAGGTAATCACCACCGGCAGCAATAGGGCGGTCGAGATCGAGCGTCATAGACGCATGGTCGCAACCGCCCTTCTCTTTTTTGCAGCGCAGTTCTGTGCTTGAAACTTTTTCAGCGTCGTTTTTCGCTCGAACCTGTGCGCGCTATTTGTTGTCGAGATGACGCAGCAGCGCCTGCCACTCGTCTTCCTTCATCGTGAAGCTGTGCTCGGCTTTGGGGAATTCGCCGTTGCGCACATCGTCTTGAAAATCAGCTAGCGCTTTCTGAATGACTTCCCAGCAGTTGCCGTAGCGCTTCACGAATTTCGGCGTGAAGCGATCGAACAAGCCAACCATGTCGTGCAACACCAGATTTTGTCCGTCGCAATGCGGCCCCGCGCCGATCCCGATCGTCGGAATCTTGAGCCGCTCGGTGATGAGCTGTGCGACGCGGTCCGGAATCGCCTCCAGCACGATCGCGAAGCAGCCCGCCTGCTCCATCGCAATCGCGTCCTTTAGTAGCTGCGCGCCGGTCAATGCGCTTTTGCCTTGCACGCGAAAGCCGCCGATCTTCGACATGAGCTGCGGGGTCAGTCCGATATGCGCCATCACAGGGATGCCGGCTTTGATGACCGCTTCTGCCATCGGCGCGAAGTCTTCGCCGCCTTCGATTTTCACGACGTCGGCGCCGCCTTCTTTGACCATCCGCATCGAGTTGTTGACGGCATCCACTGCACTCGCGTGAAACGCACCGAGCGGCAGATCGCCAACCAGAATCGCGCGCTGCGCGCCGCGCGAAATTGCTTTCGCATGGTGAATCATCTCGTCCATCGTCACCGGTACGGTGCTGGCGTAACCGAGCGCGGTCATGCCGAGCGAGTCGCCGATCAAAATACAATCGATTCCCGCGCGATCGACCAGTTGCGCTGTCGGGAAATCGACCGCTGTCACCTGAAATACTTTTTCGCCGCGATCGACCTTCGCCTGCAAATCGAATATGGAAAGCTTTTTTACCGCTTCTGCCATGGTCTTCTCCTCCGCTTGAGATCAATCATCGTTTTTTTATCTCGCCGGGCCGCGCTTGCGAGGCGAGTTTGTCGAGAACACCGTTCACGTATTTATGGCCATCGGTACCGCCGTAGAGTTTCGCTAGTTCTACCGCCTCGTTAATGGCGACACGGTAAGGCACGTCGACGGCGACGGTGAGCTCGAACGCGCCAAGCAGCAACAGCGCATGCTCGACCGGGCTCAACTGCTTCGCTGGACGATCGAGAAACGGTTGCAGTGCTGTATGCAATTGCTCCGCA
>JBDTMS010000556.1:0-3692 GCA_039934195.1 Betaproteobacteria bacterium | reverse complement strand
CGCAAGGCGGCAAACCGGCTAGCAGCGGACCCTGGGTGCAGGTCAGCCGCATGGCGAACCCGCTGGTGAACGAGCTGATCATCGGCACCGGACAGAAAGACTTGTGGAACGCGAGCGCACCGGAAAACGAAGTCGCGTTTCTCGGCTTTTATTTGAACTCGCGTTTGGCGACGGCGTTGAATCTGCGCTTCAGGGCCGGCATACCGGAAGCCAATCGCACCGACCTGGTCAACGCACTGCTTAAATATCCGACGCAAGCGCAGACCGGCGGTTGTTCGAAGGCGAGCCCGTGCTCGGAGCTCCTCCGTTTGAATCTCGGTTCCGACACGACCATCCCGAGTCAGCAGAGACGCTTGTCGGTATTGGCGGGCGATGGCGCCGGCTGGCCCAATGGCCGTCGACCGAATGACGACGTCACCGATATCGCGCTGCGGGTCGTCGCCGGCGTATTGATCGCGAAGCCGCCGGCAAGCGCGGCGCTCACGCTGGGAGACGGGGTCAACTTCAACATCGGCGCCACCGGCAGCCATCTGACGCCGAATGGGATCTATACGCAATTCCCCTTCTTGCCGACGCCGCATGATGGCCGCAACCGCCGCCACATCGACTGCGGCGAGCCCGGCGGCAACGCGTGCTGAACAATCGCTTGTAAGCGTTTAGACTTGTCGCGCAACCGGCACGCTCTGGCTGCCGGTTGCGCTTACGAAACTCGGAGGACATGAGTGATGCGCGCAACACTGCTACTTCTGCTGGGACTATTCGCCTCGAATCTGCAGGCGGCGGTACTGGCATTCGACAATACGACCTACACGACATCGGCGCAGGCCGAAGCCGGCGTCAACAGCGATTCGCAATCGGCAACGAGTCCGCCGCTGCCGATCTTCAGCACTGCCTTCATCAGCGACGGCGCCGGCAATCATGCATCGGCATTCGGGCAGGCAGGTGATGGCGTTCTCGCCGTCACCGCGGTGGCAGCAAGCGATTCGTTTTCAGCATCGGGATTCGGCGCTTCCAACTTCCTCGGTTCTTTCTTGTCGACGACGGCGGGACAGTTCGGACTCCATATCCACTTCGACACCGACGATCAGACCGCAGGTCCCGGCGGTGGGACATCCGAAGGCATGCTGCACGTTACGTTGTTCGGAAACGGCGATTCGCTCTACGATCAAAGTTTCCTGGCTGGTACCGACATCGACCAGACGTTCAATCTGGCGGCCGGCACATTCGCATCGCTGGAAATCACGTTGACCAGCACGACCACCGCGCTGAACGCGTTTTCGTTGAACGCTTCCAGCGCGCAGTTCGCTACTGCGTTTGCGCCGGTGCCTGAACCCGGCACGTGGATGCTGGTGATAACCGGCTTACTGATGTTGGGATTCATGCGCGTCAGGCAGTCGCAGTAGAATCGATAACGACAAGCTTCCTCCGCCGTTTCATCAGGACAGCGCGGAGGAAGTCTTCGTCTCAGCATCAGCCGAGCCCTTACATTTGCACAACGCCACCTTACATCCGCACAACGCCACTTTGATCGCCTCCGCGCTACCGCAGCACATCCAGAAGCAATGGCCGCATACACCCAACTTCGCGCGAGTGAACGGCTGGCGTATGCACTATGTCGACGAGGGCGCCGGCGACCCGGTCGTGTTATTGCACGGCAACCCGACCTGGGGATTTCTCTATCGCGATTTCATCGCGCCGCTGGTCGACGCTGGCTACCGCGTCATTGTCCCCGACATGATCGGCTTCGGGCTATCCGAGAAGCCGGTCAACGAGCACGCACACAGTCTGGATGGTCACACCGCGAATCTGGTTTCGCTGTTACGGCAACTAAATCTCGAACGCATCACGCTGGTCTGCCATGATTGGGGCGGCCCGACCGGACTGAGCTACGCGATGGCCAATGAAGCTCGCGTGCGCGCGCTGGTAATCATGAGCACGTGGGCGTGGTCGGCGCCGCCGGCCGAGTTTCATACGCGCGTGTTCCCCTGGCGCACGATGCACGCACCGCTGGTGGGACCGTATCTTCTCGGACGGCACAACGTACTCGCCGGACGCGGGGTCTACCTCTCGGTCGTCGACCGTCAGAAGTTTCGCAACGGCGCACAAGCCGCATACGAAGCGGTGCTGCCGGATTTCGCTTCGCGTTTGCTCACCTGGACCTGGCCGCGCTGGATTCCACTCGACGACAACGCACGCGCGAAAGCACGCTTCGACTGGCTCGAGGCGAAGCTCTCGCGCTGCAAGCTGCCGGCGCTGATTGTCTGGGGTCGCGAAGACGAGGTCTTCGACCCTGCCACATTCGCTGCGCGCTTCAAGCAACTGCTGCCGCACGCAGAAGGTCCGCATATGGTGACGGGTCGGCACTTTCTGCAGGAAGATTCCGCCGCAGAAATCGTCGCGCGAATCATCGAATTTGTCGGCGGCCTGCCGGCATCGCAAACGGCCAGTGTATGAACGAATCGATCGTCGTCGTCGATTCGCCCGATGTTTCCGATAAGCGCCGCACGCCGGTGCTAACCGAAGATCGAATCGGACACTATTCGGAATTCCAGGATTTTTTCGCGCGCACGTTCAAGCTAAGTGCCATCGGACTGAGCCGTCCAGGTTATGTCGCAACGTCGTCCGGCTCACTGTACGAGTTGATCTTCATCGGCCGCAGCGGTGAGCGCTTTCCTTGCGGCGTCGAGATCAATGCGCTCAGCGATGCGCTGGAGCCAATCGATGAAAGCGCAGTCGATCGCGATCTGTGGGCGATTTTGCGCTGGATGATAGCCGGCGTCGGCAGTCCCTGGAGCGTCGAGGTCCTCGACGAGACGGACCGGCTCTACCGAATTCCCAGCGCGCCAGCCGGATAAGGGGCGTTCAGCGGCGCGAACGTGGCCGCCACAATTCGATCGATCGGGCACCTGACACGCATGACCGCGCAACTCGCCATCGTCATCCCCGTGCTCGATGAAGCCGCTGGGCTCGCGTCCAAGCTGGCCGCGCTCGCGCCGCTGCGCGCAAGCGGGGCCTGTGTCATCGTCGTCGACGGCGGCAGCAGCGACGCCACCTTTGCCATCGCTAGCGAACACGCAGACGTTGCACTACAAGCACCGCCTGGACGTGCCTCGCAGATGAATGCCGGTGCAGCCGTGGCGAGCGCGGACGTGCTGTTGTTCCTGCACGCCGATACCATCCTCCCAAAGCAAGCCGACGTTCTGATTGCGCGCGCAATCGCAGATGGCTGTGATTGGGGGCGCTTCGATGTCCGCATCGATGGCAGCCAGCCACTGCTGCGACTGGTCGAGCGCGCGATGAATTTGCGCTCGCGGCTAACCGGTATCGCGACCGGGGATCAGGCGATGTTCGTGCGCAGCGATGTGTTGCGTGCGATCGGCGGCTTCCCCGCGATCGCCTTGATGGAGGACATTGCCTTGTCGCGTCTTTTGAAAGCGCGCGGCCGCCCCGCATGTCTGCACGCACGCGTCGTCACTTCAGCGCGGCGCTGGCAGCGCGACGGCGTGCTGCGAACGATTGTGCTGATGTGGCGGCTGCGTCTGGCCTATTACTTCGGCGCCGATCCCGCCGATCTGAGCTTGCGCTATGGCCGGCAACCGCGCCGCTCTTGAGTCGGTGCAGATTGCCGTGTTCGCCAAGGCACCGTTGCCGGGGTTGGCGAAGACGCGGCTGATCCCTGCGTTAGGCGCACA
>JBDTMS010000555.1:0-3697 GCA_039934195.1 Betaproteobacteria bacterium | reverse complement strand
CGAAACTGGAGATCGCCGCATGGCGCGGCTTGCCGTTTCTCAACCAAGGCTGCGCGGTCGTCGGAATCGTGATCGACGAATCGGTGATCGGGAAACCAGCTGGCGGGGATGAAAAACGATGCTGGGGCGGTATCGCGTTTTTCTCGAACGCGAGCGCGGCTTGGATTAAAGATGCAACGCCGGCCGCCCAGCCAGTATGGCCAATTACCGACTTGTTCGACGTCACGAGCAGCTTGCGCCCATTGGAAAATGCGCTGCGCAGTGATTCGAGCTCGGTTCTATCGCCAGCGGGCGTTCCCGTTGCGTGCGCAAGGACCCAATCGACCTCGGCGCCTTGATATCCGGGATGCGCATGTGCGCGACGCAACGCTAGACGTTGTCCTTCCAGGGCGGGTGCGTAGATCGCTTTTCCCTTGCCGTCAGCGGACGACGCACACGCTTTGATCACACCATAGATGCGATCACCATCCTTTTGGGCGCGCGCCAAGCGCTTAAGCACCACGACGCCTGCGCCGTCCGAAAACAAAACCCCGTCACTGTCCTTGTCGAGCGAGCGTACTGCGCTCCCGCGCGCCAATCCGCCAAGCTTGGAGAACAGCACGCCATTGAGCGGCGCTAGGGCGAATGCCCCACCGCACACGGCGACATCGCACTTCCCCATGATCAAGCCTTTGACGCCAATATCGACCGCATACAGGGAGGACGAACACGCAGTGTCCACCATGAGAAGCTCGGTAGCGGCGGGAAGAATTCCTTGCATCGCTTTGCGTCCCGACACATCGGGTAAAAACGCTGCGGGCGATACGGTACCCGCGCTATAGCGCGTTTGCAGGCTGTCTTCGATGTGTTTCGCCAGCGGTTCGTTTTGCGCCGAACCGCCCGGCATGCTGGCTAAGATTTCACGGAACCGATGCCCGATGCCGCGCGCGACGTACGATTCTTCAAGGCATTGATTTCCGTCGGGCGTGTATCCGACGACGAACGAAACGCGATCGTCGTCTTTCTGCTGTACACCTTGCATAGCTTGCTGCAAAGAATGACGCAACCAGCGTACCGAACCATCTTCTAGTTCATCAGTGAGGCTTGGCATCGCCGCGAGCGGTGATGCGCCTTTTACGAACGCGCTGTACAGAGAATAGGTTTTGTCTTCGACGCTCGGCTGCGCAGCGTGAAAATTCGCGCCGTTCCAGCGATCGCTCGGTACCTTCTCGAACAAATCCGGGCCCTGCATCAGGTTGTCCCAGAACTGACTGGGGTCCCACGCGCCGGGCAGTGCCACGCCCATTCCAACGATTGCGATGTCCTCGCTTTCGAGGGCTTCACTGGGTACCGGTTGACGCTCGGCGACTCGGCTGGACATAGTTGTGCCGTCAATCAGTACCAAGCCGCGACGCGATGAAACCGCCGCTGCGTCCCGGACTAGGCGAGTCTGATCCTCTTTTGGAGCAGCGATCGATGGTGCGGGCTTTATCTCGGAGCTCGCGGCGGCCATGCCCGCAGTTAGTTCGAGGGCTGTACTTTCTCGCAACGGCGCGGAAGGCCCGACGAATGCCGAGGTACCAAGCGACATTCCGCCATCGGCCAGAATCGTTTGGCCAACGATCCAGCGCGACGCATCCGAAGTCAGGAACATCACAACGTCCGCGAGGTCGTCCGGTGTGGCGACTCTGCCGAGCGGCGTGCTTTCCACGATGCGCTGACGCATCTTGGCGTGATCAGGGAAGTGCTGCACGACATCAGTGTCGACCAATCCTGCAGACGCGCCATTCACGCGAATGTTGAGCGAGGCGTATTCCGCAGCCAGATAACGTGTCAACGCTTCGAGCGCTGCCTTCGATGTGCCCACGACGGTGTAGTTGGGTACCGCAAGGCTTGCTCCGATCGACGAGAGGTTGACGATGGTGCCGCCTCCGCGCTTCGCCATCAGGACCGATGCATGTCTCGCACACCAGAAGGCGCCTTTCAGGTTCGTACCCAGTGCTCGGTCGAAATACTCTTCGGTCACCTGGTCCATCGGCACCATGGCGCCGGCGGCGGCGTTGTTGATCAGAATGTCGAGATGACCGTGGCGCTGTGCGATATCGGCGAACATGCGTGCGACCTGATCTTCGCGCGATACCGATGCACGCAGGATTTCCACCGTTGCGCCAGTGGCTGTAAGCTCGTCGCGCGTGCGTTTCGCTTCTTCCAGAGAGTGGAAGAAATTTACGATGACATGCGCGCCGCGAGCGGCGAGTTTCGTCGCGATAACTTTGCCGATGCCCTTGGCGCCGCCGGTAACCAACGCGAGCTTTCCCTCGAGATCATTCATCTCTATCTTTTCCTAACGAACAGTGATTTGGGCGGTTCTGAATGAGTGCGATCAACCCACTGCAAAGGCAGGGGATCGCTGCGCGACGCCTTGACTTGCTGGTAAGGCTTCGTAGACGAAGTCAGTAATCTTGCGCAGCGTGCCGTAATCACTCAGTCGAAAGCTCTCCGGACGCGTCGGCAGCTCGTACTGTGCTTCCAGCTTGCCAAGCAGCTCCATCTGCTTCACCGAATCGATTCCCAACTCGGCTTCCAGTGCAACGTCTTCGGTGAACACTTCCGGCGGATATTCCATCGCTTGCGCGAAGAGCGCGACGATCTGCGTCTGCAATTCTTCCCGCGAGAGCACAGGCGCGTTGACTTCGTTGGCAGCGCTGACCAGCAGACGCGTAGCCGCAGTATGTTCGCGCAGCTCCGTACCCACTGCGACGTTCGGTTGACCGCTTGTTACCGATGCGCCATGGACGAAATCAGTGATCTTACGAAGCGTGCCGTAGTCGCTCAGGCGAAACGTCTCGGGGCGTGCCGGCAGGTGGAACTGCGCTTCGAGCTTGCCCAGCAGCTCCATTTGTTTTACGGAATCGATACCGAGCTCAGCTTCGAGTGCAACGTCTTCTGTGAAGACCTCGGGCGGGTACTCCATGGCCTGTGCGAACAGGATCACGATTTCCTGCTGCAATTGCGCGCGGCTCATCGGGGGCGATTTATCAACTACCACTACAGTTTTCGCATCAGGCGCTGCGACCGTTGCATTCGCAATGCCCTCGGCGTTTGCAGGAACGAACTGGTCGGCAAGCGCCATCGCGTCGTCGACAAAATCAGTGATCTTGCGCAGCGTGCCGTAGTCGCTCAGGCGGAACGTCTCCGGGCGGGCAGGTAAGCTGTACTGTGCTTCGAGTTTCCCTAAGAGTTCCATCTGCTTCACGGAGTCGATTCCGAGCTCAGCCTCCAACGCGACGTCTTCGGTAAACACCTCGGGCGGATATTCCATCGCCTGCGCAAACAACGCGACGATTTGGTCCTGCAGCGCCGCTCGCGTCATGCGAGCAGCGCTCTTCGTTACGGCTGCAGTGGCGATCTGGTCAGCGCTGGACGGAACGGCAGTAGCCACTAACGCGGCTGATCTCGGCTCGACGTTCGCGGCGACTGGTTGAGCGCGACGAAAAACGTCGAGCTCCTCCTGTAATACGGCTCGAACGCGGGCGCCGCGTGCGGTCCAAAAACCAGCGAGCTCGTCATCGGTAGACGTCGTAGGCAGTAGGGCTTTCAACAAACGCGCGTCGAAAGCCGCTTGCAAAAGATTTCTTCCTTCGAGTTCCAGCAGTGTGGTTGTCAACGAGTCGACCTCTCCGGTGTAAGAAGAAAAGGTCAGTAATGCGGGGATCTT
>JBDTMS010000554.1:0-3698 GCA_039934195.1 Betaproteobacteria bacterium | reverse complement strand
GCACGCACACATGGCATGCCGCAGCGCACAATCGCGGCGTCATCCACGCCCGCGATAGGGGGCGACGCCCTGGTCGGGCAGCCACACGCCATCAGGACAGGTTCCGGTCTGCCAGAAGACATCGATCGGAATGCCGCCACGCGGATACCAATAGCCGCCGATGCGCAGGAACTTCGGTGCGAGGAGATCGACAAGCCGCTTGGCGATCGCGATCGTGCAGTCCTCGTGAAACGCGCCGTGATTGCGGAAGGCGCCGAGGTAGAGTTTTAGCGACTTCGACTCGACGAGCCATGAACCGGGCACGTAGTCGATGACGATGTGGGCGAAGTCCGGTTGTCCAGTAACCGGGCATAGCGATGTGAACTCGGGCGCAGTGAACCGCGCGACGTAGTTCGTGTCGGGATGCGGGTTCGGCACGCGGTCGAGGATAGCGTCGTCAGGGCTTTGAGGCAGGGCGGCGTGGTGGCCGAGGACCGGGGGATGCGCGGGCGTGGTCATGGTTGCCTCCGATCAGGCCGGAGTTAGACCGAGGCGCTCATCGCGGCGGCGCAGCAGCATGATGAACGGGACCGACGCCAGCACCATCCAGGACTTCCCGAGCACCTGACCAAGCAGGAAGTCGAGGCTGCCGAATGCGAGATACAGAAACAAGACGCTGTCGATGACGAGGCCGACGACGCTGCTCGCGACGACCGCTGTAACCAGCCCGCGACGCTGAAGCGGTGTGTAGACCACGAGGTCCGCCATCTCGGCCAACAGGAACGCCACGCCCGAGGCGACGACCAGTGCCGGCGGCGCCAGAAACGCCGAGATTGCGGCACCCACGACGACCGCGGCCGCCGCCCAGCCGACACCGAGGCGGCGCTGGACGAGATCGCGCAGCACTAGTGCGAGGCCGATCATGATGACGCCCGAGGGCGCCATGATGCCGAAGCCGACCGGCATCAGGCACGGCCCATTCGGCACGCACTTGGTGCCGACGTTGCCGATCATCCAGTTGGCGGCGGGAATGCAGAGCGCGAAGCCGGCCAGGAACAACAGGCCCTCAGCGCGACGACGGTCGAGCATGGAATATCTCCGATTTATAAAGCGCAACGAGATGGCGCGCTCAGGACGCCGACGATAGGGCCGGCAACCATGTCGATAAGCCATTGGAGTCGGAAAGACCAGCCGGGCGAAGGGTGGCCCGGCTCAAGACGCGATCAAAGGTAAACGCTTTTCATCCCGCCCTCGGGATAGCGCGTGCCCGAAGCCGAGCCCGTCGGCACGGCAGCCGAAATGCGCGCGACCTCGTCCCGCGTCAACGTGACGGCCATCGCGCGGGCGTTCTCGTCGAAGCGATCCTTGCGACGCGTTCCCGGTATCGCAATGACGTCGTCGCCCTGCGCGAGCAGCCACGCAAGGCAGAGCTGGCCCGGCGTACAGCCCTTTTCTGCTGCGATGGCTTCAATGCGCTCCACGAGCGTGCGATTGTGGGCGAAATGCTGGGGTTGGAACCGGGGATGCTGGGCGCGCCGCCCGTCGATGTCGGCAAGGGTTGTCAGCGCGCCCGTAAGGAACCCACGGCCCAGCGGAGAATAAGCGAAAAACGAGATGCCGAGATCGCGCGTGGTTTGCCGCGTCTCTTCCGCCTCGCTGCGATAGAGGATCGAATACTCGGTTTGCACGGCGGCAATCGGGTGCACGGCGTGCGCGCGCCGGATGCGATCCGGTTTGGCCTCGCACAAACCAAGGAAGCGCACCTTGCCGGCCTTGACGAGTTCGCCCATCGCACCAACCGTTTCCTCGACGGCGACATCTGGATCGACGCGGTGCTGGTAGTAGAGATCGATGACATCGATGCCGAGGCGCTTGAGGCTGGCTTCGCAGCAGGCCTTCACATAGTCGGGCCGCCCGTTCACGCCGTTGCCTTGGCCTTCTCGGCGCACCTGCCCGAATTTCGTCGCAACCAAGACCTTGTCGCGGCGTCCTTTGATGGCGCGGCCGACAACATCCTCGTTCTGCCCCCAGCCGTACATATCGGCGCTATCGAGGTGATTGATGCCGCTATCGATGGCATGGCGGATCAAATCCTCCGACACGGCATCCTCGGCAGCGCCGTACACACCTGAAAATGACATGCAGCCAAGGCCGACAGCGGTGATGGCAGGACCGGAACGACCAAGAGGCCGCGTGACAAGTGCGCTCATGTCTAGACTCGCTGTCCGTGGTTGGCACTACGATCTCCGGATCGTATCAACGTCCGCGCGTCGGCGCCATACCGACGCCGGCAATGGGCCACGCCCTCGAACAAGATTACGCCGCTTGATTCCACTGCCGGGCCGTGAATGATGGCGGCAGTTGCACCGGTGTCGTTCAGCGCGATTGTCGCGAACTCACACCGCACGATCGAAGGTGTTCAGATGTCAAAGGCCCTGGCCAAAGCTATTTCGCTGTCTTTCTTCGCGTTGCTCCTGTCGGGCGGCATCGTTCATGCGCAAAAGAGCGCCGAGGCAGGCGTCGCTATCTATCGCATCGATCCCCAGACTTCCGACATCCGCCTGCTGGTCTACCGCGATGGTGTTCTCTCGACATTCGGACACAACCACGTCGTCTCGTTGAAAGACTTCACAGGCACGATCCATCTTCAGCCAAAGCTGGCCCAATCGCGCGTGGAACTCGATATTCCGGTCGATCGGCTCGTCGTCGATGATGCCGCGGTACGTCGTGATGAAGGACAGGATTTTGCAAGCCAGCCTTCGGAGAATGACGTCGCAGGCACGCGCACGAACATGCAGAGCAGTGCGCTCTTGAATGTAATGCACTTCCCCACGATCAAGATCACTGGAACGAGCGGGCCGGTAGACGCCAAGAACTCCGCCATGCTCGATCTCTCCGTGCAACTCGTGGGCCACGAGATCAAGCTGACTATTCCCGCCACGCTCAAGCTGGATGGAGATCAGTTGGAGGCCTCGGGGGAGGTCGAGCTGACACACAAGCAGTTGGGTTTGAAACCGTTCACCGCATTACTGGGGTCACTGCGCGTAGCCGAGCAGATGAAATTCAAGTACCGCATTCGAGCCCGTAAAGTGCCGAAGTGATGCTGTCGGCTTCGGCCCACATCGACAAACTTATCTAACCGGCTGCGACATGTACAAAATTAATTGGTTTCTTGCATCTGCCGCGGCATGCATCGCCGCATACGCTGTGTACGCGATTTCTGTCGATGACCTGATCACGCTTTATAGGTGGTCGGGGAGCGGCCCCGCTCGTACGACCAGATCTCTTCATTTGCACGGCTGGTGGGCGATTGCCGGATCAATCTGCTTTCTGCTCGGCGCCGTCGGTTTAGCCATTCGGAGTGTCGAGCTGCGCAACGCGAAGCGGGGAGCGGGGCCTTACAGAATGCTGGCCAACGCGTTGATTGCGGTTGGCGCCCTGTTCTTCCTCGGAGTGTCGATTTTCACGCAGTGGTTCATCTGAAAAGGAGCGGCGCCGCTCGATATGACGAGACCATGATATGGCGCTTACCCACCACCACCCGTTACATCAACTACCCTCGCCCCGATCGCCTCCGCAAGCCGCCGCGGATCGACCTCGAACACGGCCTCTGGCGAACCAGCCGCGGCCCAGACGGTCGCGAACTTCAGCAGGTCCTGGTCGATCCAGGTCGGCAGCGGCTGGGCGTGGCCGAAGGGCGGGATGCCGCCGATGGCGAA
>JBDTMS010000553.1:0-3700 GCA_039934195.1 Betaproteobacteria bacterium | reverse complement strand
GGTACGAGCACGTTGCCGCTGAATCCGATCAGGTAGAGAAAGGCCGCGAGGGACACGCCGTACGCGACCAGCTATACAAGAAGGAGAGAAATGCGCCCATTGCAGTGTCCTTTGGTTGGCGCACCACATCGGTACACCGCCGCGGCGCGCGATACGCGAGACGGCAGTCACGCTGCCGCTATAGCGCCGGGGCAGTGTACATCGCGAAAGTTTGCGAAACGATCTTGCCGTTGCTCACCAGAAAAGTGTCCGTGCCGAGGGGTATCTCGTGGCCCACGCTCCAAGTGATATAGGCCAAGTTTCCCTCGACGCGCAGGCTTCTGAGTGAGAAGCGGTTGATGGCTTGCGGCGGGAGCGAGGCCATGAAATCCCCGAAGAAGTCGCTGATCTCCCGCCGGCCGTGATACGTTCTGCCTTCGCTGATGAAACGCGCGTCATCGTCATAGTCTCCCACGATAGCGGCAATGCCCTTCTGGTCCAGAAAGGCCTGCAAGTGGTTGCGTACGACGGCTTCGGTGTCAGATGGCTTAATGTCCATGGTCGATTTTCTCCTTTTCGAGGTGAGCGTAAATAAGTCGGCTGACACCAGACCACAACGACCCTAGCTGCGCGCCCAAGACCCGCAAGGTCGGTCCGATGCCGGCATCCCTCGCATCGTTACCGTGGCAAGGGGCGGGCTACAATATGTCGCAAGCTGCGCCGGGGCGCCCCACCCGGAGTCGCCGACAATTGATCGCATGTCCTCAATTGGTAGGTCGACAGCTGCGAGGCCTGCCATGAATCCGCCGAACTTGATCGAGCATCCGCGATGAGACAGGACATCCTCTCCGACGTCCTGCGCAGCGTGCGCCTGCGCGGAGTGCTTTACTTCTACATCAGCGGGAGTCGCGACTGGGTTGCCGAGGCGCCTCCTTCGCGCGAGATCGCGGCGGCCGTCATGCCGGATTCGGAGCACGTGATGGAGTACCACGTTGTCAACTCCGGCACCTGCTGGGGCGCGGTGGTGGGCGAAGCGCCGGTACGCTTGGAGACCGGCGATATCGTCCTCTTTCCGCACGGCGATCCTCACGTCATATCGAGCGAACCAGGAATGCGAGCGCCCTCGGACGCTGCCGGCTATTTCGACCGCCAACAGGAACGGGTACCTTTCATCCTGCATCTCGATGCGCGCGAGGTCCGTGTGAGCACGACTCCCGATGAGCCTTGCGACACGAGCCTGGTATGCGGTTTCCTGGGCTGCGATCTGCGCCCCTTCAATCCTCTGGTCGCGGCGCTACCGCGACTCATGCATCTACGCGCTAACCATGGCCAGGATTGGATCGCACAATTCATGCGCCAGGCCGCGGCGGAATCCAAGAACCGGCGACCGGGCGGCGACGCGATGCTCGAACGCATGAGCGAGATGATGTTCATCGACGCCGTGCGTCGCTACGTCGATACGCTCCCCGCGGACAGCCGCGGCTGGCTCGCGGGTCTAAGGGACCATTTCGTGGGACGCGCCCTTACCCTCATGCACGGCGCGCCGGCGGCCGCGTGGACAGTAGACGAGCTAGGGCGGCGCATCGGACTATCGCGCTCGGCGCTTCACGAGCGCTTCGCCGACGTGATCGGACAGGCGCCCATGCAGTACCTCGCCAATTGGCGCATGCAGGTCGGGGCTGCGCTCCTGCGCGACACGACGGCCACCGTAGCATCGATAGCGCAGGAGGTTGGTTACGAATCCGAAGCGGCGTTCGCGCGGGCGTTCAAGCGATTGGTGGGCACGCCGCCAGCGCTCTGGCGGCGGCAGACGAAGCACGTGAAAGACTCGGTCCGTGTCCCAGAGATGCCCGCACAGCCTGCTTCATGAGCATGAGTCTCGCCCGCTCGAAAAACGACACTGATCGCGACATACGACATTGTCGCTTTGCCTGAGGGGAGTATGTGTTAGAAGGCTAGTGTGCTTTTCCCATTAATATCTTGTCGAATTCCGGCGCTCAGATAGGGATGAACCGGAGGCTGCGCATCAACACCAATAGCGGTTGGAAAAGCTGCGAAATCGGCGCCAGGCAAGGCGCGAACCGGAACGAGGTTGCACACCTCGTGAGGATTCGCAACACAGGATGGCGTCGATGCTCGCCAGGTTTTCGGCAAGTTATTAGTGGGACAGCACACTAGCTGCATTGCCCGGAAATGGTCGGTGGTGAATGCCCGCTCATGGCCGTTAGTCGAAGTCATGAACGTCGCTTCGGAGAACGTGGCTTCCAAATTTTTTCATCCCCAGTCCGCAATCGCAGGGTACCGACAGGTTGCATGGATCATACGAAGCGCAGCCCGAAACTCCACATACATTCGCTCCGCAAACCGGCAACAGCTATGGACGTGATTGCACGCATATACCGCGAGCCGAGATCCAGTCACGATACTTAGCAGCTCCATCAGCTTACGAGCGCCGCTCTCGGCGTTTGACTCACACAAGCGGCGCCGTGACCTTGCCGATGCAGCTGAAGCCGGTCGAAGATCTTGAACTGTGCGACTGCACCGGCTCAGTGTACGAACCGGTCACGATACGCAGGTAGGTCTGCCAACCCTGCCACAGCGGTGCAGCGCGTTGGCATATCTCTACTGCCGGAGCGGACCTCTCGACGTACTCGATCGCTTCAGCGAAATTCTTGTCGAGAACGCGCGCCGAAGCGCGAATCCAATCGCCAGCATCACCAATGCTACGGCGAGCGCGCGGAGGACGGACAGCGTCAAGCTCGCCATACCGAACGTGACGCCGAACGCGGAGAGGTACGCGACGACGCACATCGGACACTTCGGGGCGAGCGCGAAGAAGATCGCGGGAATAACGCCGAGCCACGGGAGTCTTCCATGCGGCCGGCTCTGCCCTCGGACGTCGTCCGCGGCCGGCGAGCAACCCGGGCAGTTACCGATCATAGAGATCTCGCAGCTTCACCCATGCCATCTGATGCCCGGGCTGGTCGCCCTCGTCGCGGCCCTTGGGGACGACGTTGAGATAGTGGTACGCCGTATTCATCATGTCGATTCCGCGGCCATAGCTCGAGTACGTGCGAAACACTGCGCCGCTCTCGTCCTTCGCGAATACGCTGACGCCGGGCATGTCCGAAGGGGCGAAATTCTTGAAGGCTGAACCATGGCTCCGGAACGAGGACATCGTCGCGAAGTTGTACGTTGCGTTGCCGCTCGCGAGGTCTTCGGGCCGAAACGAGACATCGAAGTCGTAGTTGAAATCGGTGTCGCCGGAAGATACCCACTTGAATGTCCAGCCGAGGCGTTTCGCGAAGGCTTGCAGCTTTGCGACCGGTGCGCGCGAGATGGCGGCGAAGGCGACATCGCGTGCACGCAGATGCGCGGTGATGCCGTTGAAGTTGTCGGCCCAGAACGAGCAGCTCTTGCAGCCGACCTCCCATTCGGGCGCGAACATGAAGTGATAGACGACGAGCTGGCTTCGATCGCCGAACAGCTGCGCCAGCGTCTCGCGGCCGTTCGGCCCGTCGAACGTGTAGTTCTTGTCGATGCGCACCCACGGGAGCGTACGGCGCTCCGCGCTGAGCTCGTCGCGTATGTGGGTAAACTCCTTTTCTTTCGCCAAGAGGCGCGTTCTTGCTTCCACCCATTCGCCTTTCGATACGATTTCATGCGTCGTCATTGCAGCTCCTTTTGATGTGGCGATCGATGAGCCGCAGCTTAGCGCTCA
>JBDTMS010000552.1:0-3701 GCA_039934195.1 Betaproteobacteria bacterium | reverse complement strand
GAGCGCGCTCTTAGAGTAGAAAAGCAAGGCGCGTGCCCATAAAAACTGTTCCGCTAGATTACAAAAGCCCCCAGTCAATTCGATCGGTGCATGCGGTCCCGTTGCGCTCAATGACCTATCTATCGAGCGGCCTCAGAGCACCGTCGGTCGCGAGAGGCAAGTGCTCGCGAGACCTACAAATCTAAATTCAAAAGCTTAGCCGCTGGCGTCACGCGCTTGCAGTTTTGTTTCCCAAAACTGCAACATCCCGCTGGCACACTACGGTGTGATACGTCATCACCCATAGCCGATACCCAACATAAACTTGACTGCAACCCTTCGAAAGCAACCATGAGACGGTTACGACCATACACGCTAAGTGCCCTGTTGATTTATGCCGGTCTACTCGGTGCTGCTACAGCCCTGGCAGCAGAGCAGCCGGTACAGTTAACGCAAAGAACCGTCGGACTAGAACGAACGCCTGCAGCAGATGAATCTCCGATCGCGGATCTGAAATTCAAGGATTTCTTCAAGATGCCCATCGGTCCGCGCGGACTAGAACCGTCGGATTATCTTCTCAGCCTCGACCGCAAGCGCGTGCACCTCATGGGTTACATGGCGCGACAGGACGAGCCACAGCCCGGTTTGTTCATCCTGGCGCCGCTTTTCGTCAACATGCCTGAGCACGCGGACGGACCGGCGGACGATCTGCCGCCAGCCATCGTGTTTGTGCATATGCCCGAATCTCAGCGCGCGGATTTTGTTCGATATACGCCCGGACTTCTTTCTTTGACGGGCGTACTCAGCGTTGGCCCGGTGGAAGAAGCCGACGGCCGCGTATCCGCCGTACGTCTTCTGCTCAGCCCGCGTGCGGAATCGACCAACGAGCCGCAAACCGCACGCATGCGGATGCCTTGATCGCTCCATTGCGCAGACTTTAACCGCAACGAAATCAGAACAAGGCCGCTCACGATAAGCGTGCCTGCTGCAAATACGCCCTCAACGTTTAGATAAGGAATCCGCCATGCAACATCATCAACTGGCGCTCGGTGTGCGCACAGTCGTCCTGGGTCTTGCGCTAACCGCGGCTACGCAGGCGTTCTCGGCGCCGTCCGTATCGCGGCTGACGCCGCCCAGCGAGCTGTTCAGCTCCCAAGCGACCACGCCGATCATCTCGCGCTTCCTGGTCGGACAGCGCTTCGATCTGCAAGCCACGGTGCGTCCCGACGCGGGACAGAACATCACCTCGGTAAACTTTCTCGTAGATGGCGTCGCGATCGGTGGTGCGATCACGTTGACGACGGCGGGACTCGTTGCAGGTTTGCCGGTTGGGACGGCGGTGGCATCCCGCCGCGCGTATACGAATATCAATCCGGGTATTCATATCTTGACGGCGACCGCACGGCAAAGCGACGGACAAACGATCAGCGCCCAGGGAAACTTCGAAGTGCTTGCCGCCACGCAGTCGGGTCGGCGGGTGAAAAACGTGATCATTATGCTGGGCGACGGTATGGGCGCCGCGCACCGCACAGCCGCGCGCCTGATGCTGCATGGCGTAGTTCAAGGCAAGCCGAGAGGCCATCTCGCAATGGATACGTTTCCGTTCACCGGAATGGTAATGACCTCGTCACTCAATTCTATCGTCACCGACTCCTCGCCCGGCATGGCGTCGTACGTAACGGGTAACAAGCACGCGAACAATCAGGAAGGCGTATTTCCCGACGATACCGTCGACCCGTTCGACAACCCGCGCGTGGAATATCTCTCGCAATATCTGCATCGTACGCAAGGCACATCGCTGGGCATCGTGACTACGGCCGACGTGTTCGACGCGACGCCGGCGGCAAACGCGATCTATACCTCCAATCGCGGCGCCGGTACGGGCATCGTAGATCAATACCTGGACGACCGGAATCTCACCGGTCTCAAGGTCCTTCTGGGGGGCGGGCGCAAAAGGTTTCTGCCAAATCTTGCGAACTCCACTACGCCGCAGCCGATAAACGGTTCGCAGCGCCGCAGCAGCAGCGACTACGTATTGCCGGCTGATGTCGTTAGCGCTTGGGGCTCCGCCCCCGGCGCCATCGATCCGGGTCGCGATCTCATCAACGACTTCATGAGCTCCGGCTGGCGTTACGTCTCCAACAACGCCGAACTGTCCTCGGTTTCCAGCGCCGATGAAACCGTACTCGGTTTGTTCGCACTGTCCAACATGAACGTCGCATTCGACAAGATTGGCAAGCGTCGTGGAGATTCCAGCATCGTCGACGATTATGGATTTCCCGATCAACCTATGCTCGATGACATGGCGCGCAAGGCACTCGAGGTTCTACGCAAGAATTCGAACGGCTTCGTCCTGATGGTCGAGGGCGCCTCGATCGACAAGCAAGCGCACAACATGGACAGCGAACGCTGGATGATCGACACCATCGAATTCGATCGTGCCATTCAAGTCGCCAAGGATTTCGCGACGCAGAATCCGGACACGCTGGTGATCATCACGGCGGACCACGAGTGCGCCGGCGCGGCCATCATCGGCGGTTCGAAAGTTTCCAATGCCGATCTCCTGACGCGCGCGACGTCCGGTGCCGGGACCGCCGCGGGCGGTCCTCGCAACGGCGTCGTGGGCACGTACGACGCAGCGGGCTTTCCCAAGTACACCATCGCCGCGGACGGTTACCCGGTCACCACGGATATCGACAAACGTATGCTGATCGGGTACGGGGCAAACGCCGACCGCTATGAAGACTGGCTCACCAATGCGGTGCCATTACAGGATTCGCAGCAGCCTTTCGTGGGCAGTTCGCCGCTCAACACCTACCCGGCGACTCCCCTCGATCGGGACACTGCGGGCGGTTTTCTCGTCACCGGCCAAGTCCAAGATGCGACCGCGGCGCACACGGCGAGCGATATCCCGCTATCTGCGTACGGGCGCGGTGCATCGTTGTTCACGGGCGTCATGGACAATTCCGACGTGTTCTTCAAGATCATGCAAGCGGTGCTCGGCGGCGCACGTTGATCCCACGGCCGCGTGAATGATTCAGGAGAATGACAATGAAACTTTTCAACTCGCTGCCCCTACCCGGCGTCATTGCAGCCGGCCTTGTCGCGGCCGCGCTATCCCTTAGTTTACCGGCGCGGGCCGCGGTGCTCGACTTCGACGCGGTCGCTTCAGGCACCCTCGCGAACGCCGCTGCGCCGGCTGGAATCAGCTTTGTCGGTGCGGTGTTTCTACCCGACGTGGACGCATTCGGAGACGACATTCCCGGCACGGAGAAATGGCGCGCTGACCCGGATGCTCCGGCCGTTACCGTCGATGATCCGAACGATTTCTCGTTTGCAAACGCGCCATCGCCCAAGAACGTGTTGAATGCCCGCTTCGGCCCGGTGCTGTTGCAGTTCGCATCCCCCTACACCCTCGCGAGCTTCTCGACGATACTGGACCGGAGTAGCTTCGGCTCGCTCGTGTCGCTCGACATCGAGTTTTTAGATGTATTGGGTCGCGTACTGAAAACTTTGGCGACCGAACAAAGCGTGCCGGGTTACGTGGCAGCTCTAACCGCACCGATCGGTGGGGTGAGCGCGATACTGCTTCCCGGTGGCGCGTTCTACGACAACATCTCGGTGCCCGAAGCCAACTCCTCGGCGGCCGCCGCCACGCTGGTTACGCTCGCGGGCTGGCAGGTGCGCCGACGCCTCGCTTTGCGCTCCTGAAGTCTCCCACC
>JBDTMS010000551.1:0-3707 GCA_039934195.1 Betaproteobacteria bacterium | reverse complement strand
GTTGAAGTCGTCCAACGCGCTCTACGTGGTGCACTTGGAAGTTGAATCCACCCCACCAGAGACCGCTCGCGGCGCAGGCTGAGACGATGAAAACGAGCCGTCTGTTACAGACTGATGCCAAAATACGCCTTCATATCATATGTCCGTGAGAACGCGGAGCAAGTTGATCGGCTGTGCAAACGGCTGACTGAATCTGGCGCGACGGTCTGGCTTGACCGAGCGGACATTCGGCCTGGCGTTCGTTGGAGAAACGCCGTCAAATCTGCAATCACTAACGGTGCGTTTTTTGTGGCTTGCTTTTCTCAAGCGTCGGTGGCGAAAAGCAGGAGCTATATGAATGAAGAACTCAGCCTTGCAATTGATGAGCTCCGGCTTAGACCGATGGACCGCGCTTGGTTTATCCCACTAAAGCTCAACAAATGTACGATTCCCGATCGGGCGATCGGAGGGGGACAGCAACTATCCGACATCCACTATATCGATTTGTCCCGCGATTGGGACGCTGGAATTCAATTGCTTGTTGAAGTCCTCGTACCCCTTGAACAGAAGTTGATCAACCTCTACTCGGCAGCCAGCGAAGCACTCGCAGAGTCGATTCGACGCTCCAACCTCCGTCGAAAGACCGACGAGTTCACGATCGGATTTACAGGCAATTTTGGCGTCGGTATCTCCGAGTTGTTGCGCCATATGAACGGTTTCCGTGATCGAATCGACCGCCACGACCGATCGCCGATTGCCCAAGATGGCGTTGAAGCGCATTGGATAGATGGGGTCGGTAGGATTTTGGATATACGCTTGGATATACGCACTGAGAATCGCTCGCGGCTCCGCGAAACGCTAAGTCGGGAAGTGGATTTGCTGGTCTTCGTCCTTGCCGCGTCAAGCCGAATACATGCGCGAGACCTTGAAGCGATCCAAGCCGTGCCCGAGCGATTGCCTTGTTTGGTTGTCATTTCGAAATGGGACTTAGCTGATGAACCGAGAGACACGCGACTCTGTGAGACTGTGGAGGGCCAAACGGATCGACCGGTAGTGCTTTTCTCCCGCGAGTTCACTCGCTCATGGCATCTGATGAATCAGATGCTAGTCGACCTCGGAGCGCTTTATTGAGGGTGGGCTTGCCATCTTTGGCAGCTGTTCCGCCCACGCGACAATCCTGATTACGAGGTAGGGGAGCAAGAGGCCGAGAGGTGGTTGTTGACGCAAGAAATTGAGCGGGAGTTGCTTCGGCGCTATGACGCGGGTCTGTTTCCTTAAACGACCCACTTTACCCGCTACTCTGGAGCAAGCTATGGTGGAAACAGAACCGTCAAGACTTTCACGCTCGGACGCACGCTTATTCGCGACGATCGCAAGGCTGGCGACGAACTTGGCGGGCTGTGTTCCTCCGCAAGGCACGAGGATGGGACTATGACCGCGAGTGGCGCCTCGTTGGCTCGCAAGGAAAGCAAGAGTTCGCCGCGCCCGACTACTCTAGGGGGGCAGCCTTGCCTTTTGCCCACTCTGGCGTAGCGTGTGGCATGGCCGTCCTCTGCGTATAGAAGTCCCTGGTGCGGTGTATCACGTGACCTCTCGCGGTGACCGGCGTGAGTCGATTGATTGCTCGGGCGGAAGAAACAAAAGGCAAGGCCTGACCCCATGACGTCCGCTAGGCCTGACCCCATGACGTCCGCTGGACCCCATGACGTCCGCGATTAAGCGGACGCGGATACGTAAATCTAGCGCGGTAACGCGACGCGCGTTATTGCAATAAGAAAAGCTATCTCAGAAAATTATATCGTCCCGGTTGCTGATCGCCTTTTTATACAGCCTTGTTAGGCATAGCAGGAGCAGAATGAAGGCATTCATAAGCCACGCACGCGAAGACAAAGACGCGATCGCACGTCCGTTAGCTGACGCGCTGCGCGCCCGGCGAGTAGACGTGTGGTTCGATGAGTACTCCCTAAGACCAGGGGATAGCCTGCGTGAGTCCATTGATGCAGGGTTGGCGACATGCGACTACGGTATCGTGATACTGAGTCCGGCCTTCTTTGCGAAGAGATGGCCAACAAGCGAACTTAACGGTCTATTCAATCGGGACTTGGCGTCTGGGCGCAGGTTTCTGTTCCCTGTTTGGCACAACATCGAAGCCTCTGAGGTTCTCGCTGCATCCCCAATGCTGGCCGATCGCGTGGCAATCAGTAGCACGCGCGGCGCCGGTGACATCGCCGCAGTCTTTTTGGCTGTTGCCATTACAGACAATAGGCATCTTCGCGAAGGGGGCAAGATCGTCACATCTTTTGACCCCGCCCACCGTTACTACGACCCACCCGATGATGTGCCACGCCTCGGTTACCGCCTCAGGCCCGGAACATACGGAGATCTTATAGCTCAACTAAGACCACGCGAGTTGCTGTTGGCGTTCGGCAATCCACGTGGCACATACGAGTGTGCCGGGCACGTAACGTCCGAGGAACGAATGCTGGAGTTTGAGCGCTCGTGGTGGATTGCTCCCGAGTACTACGCTGTCGAGTTTCACAAGCTGCTTCCCGGTTTCGGTGTGTCGCTTTCAAAGACTGAAGTACAAAAACTACTTGGCCAGGCGCTGAATGGCGATGCCTAACCCTGTGCTCGAGCGGACGCGCATCGGCAGCCGGGGCTTGGCCATCAATTCATTTTGGGCCAAGCCCCGCCCGCCGGCGCGCGCCGCTCAGCACAAACGTTATGCGTCTTAAACCGATCATCCGAGCGGCAGTCGCGCAAGACGCCGAGCAAATCGCTGCGCTCGGAATGCAGGTTTGGCTGCACACGTATGTAACTGCCGGAGTTTCACGGGAAATAGCGCAGTACGTCCTCAAAGAGTTCACCGCGGCGAAGATGACGCTCGCGAGCACCGACGCATCAAAGCTGTTGGTAGTCGCAGAAATGCCGGAGAACATCGTGGGCTATGGCGTGGCAGCTATTGGCAACGTCTGCCCTTCGCGGCCAGCAATGCAGGTAGAACTCGCAACCTTGTATGTCCAGGAACACCTCAAAGGTCAAGGTATTGGCTCACGCTCGAGAGCCATCTCTAGGGGGAGGGGGTCACCCATTAGCCGCGGTCGGTCAACAGAGAAAAGCACTGCACGGCGCGCGTAGCGCGCCTGATCAAATTTGTCCGCGTACCAGCGCTATCGCAACGACGATACCGGTGCCCCTGCATATGACCTGGCGTGATGCTCAAGATTGTCTTGCTCGCCTATAGCGGTCACACTAGGGTCAGGCCTTGCTTTTTGCCCACTCTGGCGTAGCGTGTGGCATGCCCGTCCTCTGGGTATAGAATTTCCCGGTGCGGTGTATCAAGTGACCTCTCGCGGTGACCGGCGTGAGCCCGATTTCCCGCGTGAGCCGATTGATTGCTTGGGCGGAAGAGGCAAAAGGCAAGGCCTGACCCCATGACGTACCGAGAATGCGGTCTAACCTTGGCGTCAAGCGGAGCGCCGAGCAGCAGCGCTGCTCGGTACCCGCCGTGCTGCGTACGCCGGCGCCCGCTTAGGCCAAACGTTGGCGTCTTTGCAATGGGGACAGATTTATTAGATGGTCTTCTATTTCGCGTATGCCTTGCTTTCTCACGATAAAATAAATCCGTCCCATTTTGCCCGCCGGAAAAAAGACAATGGCCCAGCACAACCATGCGCATCTCCACGGTAATTGCGACTGCGGTAGCTTCTCCTTCAAAACTAAAAGGG
>JBDTMS010000550.1:0-3712 GCA_039934195.1 Betaproteobacteria bacterium | reverse complement strand
CACGATCATGCGCTGGGTGCAGTGCTACGCACCAGAATTTGAGAAACGCTGGAATTACCCACCGGTCTTTCCGCTCTTTCATCGAGTCTTTCATCTGACGTTTTATCGTTCTTTCCTGTTCATACAGCAATAACACCGTTCTTTATGCGAACTCGCCATTCACATTTTCATTTTCTGTGGACGAGAACCGTATATCAGCTTTAAAAAATAGACGCGATGCTGGCGTAAGAACGTTTCTTACCGGGGCAAGATAGGTGAAGTAGGCCTACCGGCATGGCCGGAAGTCCTCGTTCACGTGGCTTATTCGCGCTTCGCACTCAACGCATCTTTGCTCTGCGATGCCAGACGGCTGCCGCCGTCGATAACCGAGCGCAACCATGGAAGCAAAGCCAACACGCGAGGGCAGTGCATCGATCAAGGTGTGGTGTCTGCCAGAAGAACGGCAAGGCATCGCGGCGGGCGCCGCCGCCGGCGGCTTGAGCTTGTCCGCGTACCTGCCCCGCGTCGGGACAGGCTACGAGATTCGTAGCGTCATCGATCAGCAATGGATCATTGAGCTCGCCAAAATCAACGCCGACCAAGGCCGGCTCGGGGGCTTATTGAAACTTTGGCTAGCAAACGATGAGAAGCTCGCTGCTAGCCACAACCCGGAGCAGCTGCAACGAATCATCCATCGCGTGCTCGAGCGGATTCAGGACACGCAGGCGGCCCTGCAGGAAGTCGTGAACGCCATGGTCGACAGGAGCACAGACGAGCAGTTGGACGCCGCACTGGCAGCGCTCGCTCAACAGTCGCTGGTCTCGGTGGAGGAACAAACGCCAGGGCAGGGTGCTGCGCCAAGCCCCACATTGCAAGTGTTGGAACAGCTCCGCCGCCCCAGAGACAAAACCGTTTGCGAAGCTTGTCCGAACTCGGTGTGGTTCGCATCGCCTCTGGAAGTGAAATGCTATTGCCGCGTCATGTTCCTGATTTCGTGGAGCACCAAGGAACCCAATCAGATCACGCTCTGCGACGGGGTATTTCTCGGGCAGGACTGACGCCGGCGCGAGCCGCCGCCGATCAGTTCATTGCCGAGTGCGAAGCCAAGCGGTTACGTGGATTGGATGTACCGAAGCACACACGATTTAGCGAAGGCGGGGAGGGCGATGCGCTTCATTGATGTACCTCACCAAGCCCGCGAAGTCACTTTTCTGCACCGTATTTATGGCAACGTGCTTTGCGATCATTCGCAGCTAACCAATTCTCATCGCTTCGCTCTTGGCATAACCACCTCGCGCATGGCCGCGTGCATCTTGTCCTGCGTATGTTCGATTTTCTAGAGCAAGGCGCGGATGGTCGGCTCCCCGAACTGCGAGGTGCGCACGTCATGGATGGGCCAGAGCTTGAGCAAACCACCCAGGCGGCCAAGGTCGCCATTGATGCGCGCGAGCTCCTCGACCCGTTTGTTGTCCAGGATGCCCGGAACTTCGTAGCCCAGGCCCACGTTGCGCCAGTACGCGGCGATCGGCAAGCCGACCGCCGCAGCCTGTCTTTTGATCTGCATTTCCTCGTCGGGAAGCACCGGCACGCGAAGGTGCCGGCCCGCTTTGCGGGTCGGCTTTCGCACCTCAGTCTCGTCGAGCTTGTGCATAACCTTTAAAGCGGCTAAAGCCGCGCTCTTGGACGGCGGTAGGCGTCTGGCCTCGCAGAGCAGAATTCCCCGTTGAGCACAAAGTGCGAATAAGGACCAGTGAAGAGATGACCGGCTCGCCGGTTAGCTAACTTCACCTATCCTGCCCCGGTAAGAAACGTTCTTACGCCAGGAATTAGCACGACATGAATGTTTGTCCCGGATATGTTTTCGTGATAATCGGTTCTCGCCCCACGGAAAATCAAAATGTGAATGCCGAGGACGCATAAAGAACGGTGTTGTTGCTGTATGAACGGAGAAAGAACGATAAGACACCACATGAAAGATCGATGAAAGCGCGGAAGAAGACCGATGGTCAAATCTTTGTCTGAGCGCATTGCAGCGCGCTCGGCGCGTAGGCATCGGCGGAGTGAGCCGAACCGGGCCACGTTCCTGGCACTGCGAAACGAGGTTAAGCAGGCGATCGACGACGGCTGGTCCGGAAGTGTCAACGGGCATTCAATTTTCCCCAGTTATGGGCATCTAAAATTCCCCACCCTCGTTAGTCAACTGACGCTGTTCGATTCTTCGGCGCGCACCAAGCCGGCTTTGAGTTTGTCCTTGAGCCGATAGGAGTTGCCGCGGATGTTGACAGTGATAGCGTGATGCAGCACCCGATCGAGAATGGCAGTGGCGATCACGCGGTCGCCGAACACCTCACCCCAGGCACCGAAGCTTTGGTTGCTGGTTAGGATCATGGGTCCTTTCTCATAGCGCCGTGAGATCAACTGGAAGAACAAGTTGGCCGCGCTGCGCTCGATGGGCAGATAGCCGATCTCATCGATGATCAACAGCCGCGGCACGGTGTAGAACTTGAGCGTGTCCTCCAAGCGGCCTTCAGAGAGCGCCTTGGTCAACGTGGTAATTAGCGCCGCTGCGGTGGTGAACAACACGCGGTAGCCGCGCTCGATGGCTTTGAGCGCAAGGCCGATGGCCAGGTGCGATTTACCCACGCCAGGGGGGCCCAGGATCACGATGTTCTCGCCGTGCTCGATGAAGTGGCAATTGGAGAGCTGCTGGATCTGCTTCTTGTCCAGCGAGGGCTGGTAGGTGAAGTCGAAGGTCTCCAGGCTTTTGACGAATGGGAAGCGCGCGAGGCTGGTGCGCATGGTGATGTTCTTGGCGGTTTTGGAAGCGAGCTCCTCGCAGAGCACGCGCTCGAGGAAATCGGCATAGGAGATCTCTTCGGCTACCGCCTGTTGCAGCAGAGCTTCCAGGCGCTCTTTGCTCTTGAACAGGCGCAGGCGCTGCAACTGCTCGCCCAGGCGTTCCAATGGTGCGGGGTTCATTGCGCCACCTCCTCACCGGCGAAGTGACTGAGCAGGCGCTCATAGACCTCCAGGTCGCGCACTTCGACATCGACGAGCTCGCCCGCTCGACTATGCTGCGATGAGCGCGTTTGGGTAGAACGTGTGCGCGCATTGCGCGCAATGGCCCCGGGGCTGTGCTCGGGCAGCACGCTGAGCTGGTGCTGGCCGGGGAGCAAGGCATGGTCGGCAACCAGCTCGCCGCGGTGAAACGCGAGCAGACGATCGCCCTGGCGCTGCAGCTCGACACTCTGGCCGATCAGCCCGAAGGGCACCGAATAGCGGTTAGCGGCAAAGCTCACCAGCCAGTCGCGTGCGACGATGCGACTCACACGCGCGGCCAGGCCGAAGCCGGGCTGCCCGGCGTGCGCAATCAGCGCAATGCGCTCGCGCTCGAAGCGAGCGATCGGGGGCTCGTGGGTGGTGCCGTGTATCCGGCAATCGGCTACCGTGGCATTCCATTCATCGAGTTGCTCCTGCACGTCGACGATGTCGACGAACTGGCGTCCGGGCAGGAAGTTGCGCTTGACGTACTTCACCCCCGATTCGACCTTGCCCTTGGTCTGGGCACGGTAGGCTCGGCACACGTGTGCATCGAACCCCCAGAACTGGGCAAAGGCCTGGAAGGTCGGATTCCAGATGCGCTTGCCCGTCTCATCGGCATAGCACACCGTGCGCGGCCGATCGTACAGATGCTCGCGGGTATGTCCGCCGAAGTGCTCGAAGGCGCGCTCAT
>JBDTMS010000549.1:0-3718 GCA_039934195.1 Betaproteobacteria bacterium | reverse complement strand
CGTCCTCGCCCATGCCTTCGTCGATCAGCATCTGCATTATCTGGCGCGTGACCGCAGTAAGCGGCATCGAAACATTATTTTTGCCCGCAGCGGCAAGCATCAGATCGATGTCTTTCAAAATCAGCCGCGTCGTCATCGTCGCTGCGAAGTCGCGTTGCTTCAGCAAGACCGCTTTCGCTTTCAGCCAAGGCGATCCGATGGCGCTGTTCGCCAGCGTATCGAGCATGAGCGTCCAATCGAGTCCCGCAGTGCGCCCCAGGGTCAGCGCTTCCGCCATCGCTTGCGCGGTGTTGACGATGATGAGATTGGACACGAGCTTCATGTACAGCGCCTCGTCGCCCGGGCCGAGATAGATCTGCGCTTTACTGAACGTCTCGAGCACGGGCAGGATCGCCTTCCATGCTGCATCCGGTCCCGACACGAGCGTCGTCAGATCGCCCGTGCGGGCCTGCGCTGCGTTGCCCGAGATCGGGATCCGCAGATAGGCAATGCCGAATTGCCGCGATTCGCGATCGATCTCAGCGCCGACCTGCGGTGAAACAGTGCTCGTGTCCGCATAGATGGCTCCCGCCTTTGCGTTGGCCAGCACGCCGCGATCGCCGAGCGCGATCTCTCGCAGCGCGGCGTCATCCGGCAACGACGAGAAGATCACATCGGCTGCACGCGCGCATTCCGCCGCGCTTGCCGCTACTATCGCGCCTTGCGCCACCAATTTGCCGCGGTTCGCGTCGCTGCGCGTGCATACCACCAGCGGATAGCCGGCCTGCAAAATGAAGCCAGCCATCTGCACACCCATGCGGCCCGCGCCGATCCAGCCGATCGTCGGCATCGTTGTCATTTTCGTCTATGTTCCAAATTGCGATCAGACACCCAGATAGAAACGCTTCACCAATTCGCTCTGCTGCAGCTGCAACAGATTATCGCCGGCAAATGCAATTTGCCCCTGCACGATAATGTAGCCACGATCCGCGATGCGGCTCGCCTCGTGGAAGTTTTGCTCGGCCATCAACACCGTCAAACCGATGCGCTGTCTGAGCGATCCGATCATGTCGATCGTTTGTTTGACGAGAACCGGCGCCAGGCCCACCGACGGCTCGTCGATCAACAACAGACGCGGCGCCGACATGATCGCACGCGCAATCGCGAGCATCTGCTGCTGGCCGCCGCTCATGCTGCCTGCGAGCTGGCCGGCACGTTCGCGCAGCACCGGAAACGCCTCGAAACACAGCGCAAGATTGGCCTCGACCGCGCTTCGTGCGCCATTGCGGAATGCACCGAGCAGCAGGTTCTCTTTCACTGTCATCCTGGGGAACAGACGCCGGCCTTCGGGCACCATCGCAACGCCGAGCGCGACGATCTCCTGTGTGCGTTTGCCGGTCAGCTCGATGCGCTCACCGTCGAGCTCGAGGGCGATCGATCCGCGCGAAGGTTTCAGCAATCCCATCACGCACTTCATCAGCGTGCTCTTGCCGTTGCCGTTGGTGCCCAGCAGCGCCACGGTTTCGCCCTCCCGCACCTCGAGCGACACGCCATGCAACACGCGCACGGCACCGTAACCGGCATGCAGGTCTTCAAGGACAAGCCTAAGCACCGAGATAGATCCGCTGCACGGTTGCATCGTTGACGATCTGCGCCGGCGCTGCCTCGGCGATGATCCGGCCCGCGTCGAGACAAATCACCCGCTCGGAGAAGCGCATGATCGCGCGCATGATGTGCTCGATCATGATGACGGTGACGCCCTGCTCGCTCAACCGCAGCACGATCGCCAGCATCTCATCGACTTCCACAGATGACAAACCGGCCATCACTTCATCCAGGATCAGCAGCGAGGGCCGCGACGCCATTGCGCGCGCGAGTTCCAGCTTGCGCAGATCGACCTGCGTAAGTGTACCGGCAAGTGCGTCGGCGCGGTCTTGCATACCCAACCCTGCGAGGATCGCGAGCGCCTCGCCGCGAACGTCCGCCGTATGCAGCGAGCCGCGATGCGTAACGAAGTCCAGCGGCACCGCGATGTTCTCGGCCAACGTCATGCTGGCGAACGGGCGCGGAATCTGAAAACTGCGTGCTATGCCTAGCCGCGTTCGCCTATGCGCCGCCAGCCGCGTGACGTCGGTGCCGGCGAATACGATCGAGCCGGCGTCGCTCTTCAGCGATCCGCAAATGCAGTTGATCAACGTGGTCTTGCCGGAGCCGTTCGGGCCGATGACACCGAGCCGCTCGCCTGTGCGAACGCTGAGCGTAACGCCGGCGAGCGCTGCGAATCCGCCGAACGATTTTGCTACCGACCGTACCTGCAAAAGCGGCGCGCTCATCGCACGGTCCCACCTTGCACATCGGCTACCCGGACGCGCGATGTACGCACTCCGGCGCGGCCCAGTAGACCGAGGATGCCGCGCGGCGCCGCCACCACAAAGGCGACCAGCAGCACGCCGACGACCAGCACATTGAGCTCGGACGACACCGTCACCGTGACGATCTGCTGTGTGGTTGCGAGCAACACGGCACCGATGACCGGCCCTACCCAACTCGCGGTGCCGCCGACGATCGGCATCGCCAGCGCCGACACCGCGTAGTTGAGGCTGAACGCTGACGTCGGCTCGATGAAGCTCATATACAACGCGAACGGCGCACCGGCCAGACCCATCAACGCGCCGGAAATCGTTGCGGCCAGCAACTTCAACTTCAAGGTCGGAACGCCGACCGATTCAGCGGCTTCTTCGCTGTCGCGCAGCGCCTGCAGACCGCGTCCGAGCCAGGATATTTCGATACATCGCGCGATCGTTACCGCCGCGATCGCAAGCATTGCCATGACCACGAACAACAACCGTGTGTACGAGGCGATCCATGCCGGCGTGGGCGGCTGCATGATCGCGACGCCTCTCGAGCCACCCACGAATCCCCAGTTCACGACGACTGTTTCGCAGATGACCGCAATGGCAACGGTCGCGATCGAGAAAAAGATGCCGCGCAATCGCATGGTGAACGCACCAACCAGAAAACCCATGGCTCCGGTAACTGCCGCTGCGGCGACGAGCTGTATCACCAGCGGCGCATCGAATGCTTTGATCAGCATCACCGACGTATAGGCGCCGGCGGCGAAGAATGCGCCGGAGCCGAAGTTGACGTAGCCCGCGTAGCCACCGAGGATATTCCAGGCGGTCGCGAGCACGATGAACTGCAGCACTACGTATGCGGCGAAGAAAAAGTATTCATTCTCGACGACGCGCGTGAGCAACACCGCCGCCACCAGCAACGCGGCGGACACGACGGCGAACGCTCCCCAGCTACGCATGCGATCAGCGTCCGAACAATCCAGCCGGTCGCACCGCCAGCACGAGCAGCAGAATTCCGAACGCGACCGCAGGCGCCCACGACGCGCCGACGGTTGTCAGCACGACGCTCTCTGCAATACCGAGGATGATGCCCGCAGCCAGAGTACCCGGCAGACTCCCCAGCCCGGCGAGCACTGCCACGCAAAACGTACGGCCGATGTACAGGCGACCCAGTCCAGGCTCGACTGGCCCGATGATGATCAGCAGCGCACCTGCCAGTGCGCAGGTCGCCGTGGCGATCCCGAATGCCCACTGCTTGACGCGCACCGGATCGGCACCCATCAGGGCGAGCGCCGTGTGATCCTGCGCGACGGCTTGAATCGCACGTCCCGTATAGGTTTTCGACAAATATAACCAGAGCGAGATGGTGAGCCCGATCGCCATCG
>JBDTMS010000548.1:0-3721 GCA_039934195.1 Betaproteobacteria bacterium | reverse complement strand
CATCGGAACGAATCGCCATTGCCGAGACGATGCCCTCTCCGCGTCCGCTCTGCGTGAATTCGCCGGCGGAGGACGACCCCGCGATGATCGCAGTGCCCGCTTCGTCCGAGAGCGCACAGAGAAGCGCCGAGTAATCATGCTTTGCCGATGCAAACACAACGATCGCATCCGGGGACTCGCCGCCGAAAGCCTCAAGGAACTCTTTACCCAGCTCACGCCCGGCAGTGGGGCTATCACCCGCCCAGGTCATTGCGTTGTGAACTCTATTCATTTATCCGGTCTCCAGGGTCAGCGCAATATGCTAGCGGGCAATCGCTTGAATGAAGGTGGGAAACAAGCGAAAATTCGTCACCCGTCGGTGGTCTGGCCGCATCCTGACGAATCCGCGTCCGTGCGGGGTCGGCGATACAATCCAGCCCATCCCGACCACCCAGGCGACCAGCCGTCACCCCGGAAGGCGCTGTGACGGCCTGCTGCGCCAGAATGTGCGGGATGGATACCCTCTTTGACCCCACTTATTCGCGGACCTTTCCCCGCTGGCCCATTATGGCGACGATGTCCCCTCTTCCGCAGCCTGCCTTCTCTACAACGCTCCTCAGACTGGCGGTTCAGGTTCTCGGCGCGCTGCTGCTGAGTGTGATAGTCGCCATCGCTGCCTCACCCGCGCAGGCCCAGATCCGGCCGATACCGGCCAACGCCAGGCTGGCCACGCTGAAGCTGGGCGTCTTTCCGGATGCGGTGCTCAACGGCAAGGCGATCCGGCTCGGCCCCGGCGCCCGGATCTACAACCGGGACAACATCATCATCATTCCGTCCACGCTGAAAGATGTCACCATGGTCGTCGCATTCGCGACCGGCAGCCTCGGCGAAGTTGTGTCGGCCTGGATCTTGACAGATCAGGAAATCAAGCAGATCCGCGCCCGCCCCAAGGCGTCAGGGTAGCGTCTGTCGGAGTCTAAGATGGGGCACCCGTTGCAATCACAAAAGGAATCTCGAGCACGATGAGTCGCAAGCTGTACCTGCGCAGTTTCGGCTGCCAGATGAACCAATACGACAGCAGTCGGATGGTCGACCTGCTGGCGCAAAGCGAGGGCACCACCCTTACGGACGATCCGGCCGAAGCCGACATCGTCCTTTTCAACACCTGCTCGGTTCGGGAAAAAGCCCAGGAAAAAGTGTTCTCGGACCTCGGTCGCATCAGGGCACTCAAGCGTGACCGCCCCGACATGATCATCGGCGTGGGCGGCTGCGTTGCCAGCCAGGAAGGTGCCGCGATCGTGTCACGCGCGCCCTACGTCGACGTGGTCTTCGGCCCGCAGACGCTGCACCGCTTGCCGGCACTCATTGAAAGCCGCCGGCATACTGGCCAGCCGCAGGTCGACATTGCGTTTCCCGAGATCGAGAAGTTCGACGCGCTGCCGCCCCCGCGAGTGGACGGCGTGACTGCCTTCGTCTCGATCATGGAAGGCTGCAGCAAGTACTGCAGCTTCTGCGTTGTCCCCTACACGCGCGGCGAAGAAGTCTCACGGCCACTGGATGATGTCTTGACCGAAGTCGCAGACCTCGTCGATCAAGGCGTGCGCGAAATCACGCTACTCGGTCAGAACGTAAATGCCTATCGCGGACGGATGAGCGATGATGAAGTGGCGGATTTCGCCACTCTGCTCGAGTATCTGGCGGAAATGCCGGGCCTCGGTCGTATTCGCTACACCACGTCGCATCCGAAAGAATTCACGCAGCGCCTGGTCGATGCCCACGGCGCGATCGAACAATTGGCTGGCCACGTTCACCTGCCGGTGCAATCCGGCTCCGACCGTGTACTGGCTGCGATGAAGCGCGGCTACACCGTGCTCGAATACAAATCGATCGTGCGCCGATTGCGCGCAGCGCGTTCGGACATCGCGATCTCAACCGACATCATCGTCGGATTTCCCGGCGAGGCCGACGCGGATTTCGAAGCGACGATGCGACTGGTCGACGAGGTCGGTTTCGATGCGAGCTTCAGCTTCGTCTACAGCGCGCGTCCCGGCACACCGGCAGCAAACCTTGCGGATGCCACCACGCGCGAAGAAAAAGCCACGCGACTGCAACGCCTGCAGACGTTGTTCACCGCGCAAGCCCATGGCATCAGCAAAGCCATGATCGGTTCCAATCAGCGGATTCTGGTCGAAGGCGTTGCCAAGAAAGACGACACGGAGCTAACTGGACGTACTTCGAACAATCGCATGGTAAATTTCATCGGCGACGCCAAGCTGGTCGGCAATTTCGTCGACGTTCACATCACCGCGGCAATGACGCACTCGCTGCGCGGGCGCGCTGCGCTTTGAAACCGATCGAAGTTACGTTCGCGCCGGTAGACAACGAACGCCTGGCGAACTTGTGCGGCGTGCTGGATGAAAACCTCAAACAGATCGAAGCCGCACTGGACGTGAGCGTATCGCGCCGCGGCGAGCATTTCTTTATCGCCGGCGAGGAAGCGCAAGCGGAAATCGCGGCGGAGGCGTTGCGACGCTTCTATCAGATGTCCGGTGCCAGTCTCAACGTGGAAGACGTGCAGCTCGGTCTGATCGAAGTGATGAATCCGAAGTCGGCGGATGCGGCCGGGGAAGAACCCGTCCTAATCACACGCCGGCGCGACTTGCATGGCCGCACGCCGCATCAGGTTCATTACCTGCGCAGCATTCAAGAATACGACATCACCTTCGGCATCGGCCCGGCGGGCACCGGCAAAACGTATCTTGCGGTCGCCTGTGCAGTGGACGTCTACGAGCGCGACAACGCGAAACGCATCGTGCTGGTGCGCCCGGCCGTGGAAGCCGGCGAGCGTCTCGGATTTCTGCCCGGCGATCTAAACCAGAAAGTCGACCCGTATCTGCGGCCGCTGTACGACGCGTTGTATGACTTGATGGGCTTCGAGAAGGTCGGCAAGCTATTCGAGCGCGGCTCGATCGAAGTCGCGCCGCTCGCCTATATGCGCGGGCGCACGCTGAATCATTCGTTCATCATTCTCGACGAAGCGCAGAACACGACACCAGAACAGATGAAGATGTTTCTCACCCGCATCGGCTTCGGTACCAAGGCGGTCATCACCGGCGACGTCACCCAAGTCGACTTGGCGCGCGGGCAGAAGAGCGGACTAGTCGACGCGCAGGAAGTA
Source organism: Betaproteobacteria bacterium (assembly GCA_039934195.1). GTDB lineage: Bacteria > Pseudomonadota > Gammaproteobacteria > Burkholderiales > SHXO01 > SHXO01. The sequence goes on along the minus strand of JBDTMS010000548.1, from coordinate 564 downwards.
TTGAAGGGCGTGCGCGGTATCTCGTTCAATCATTTCACCAGCGAAGACGTGGTGCGGCATCCGCTCGTAGCGCGCATCGTCGATGCATATGAGGCTCGCACGCGTCGCGAATCGAAACCCTAGGTCAAGCTTGGTGTCCGCAGCAAAGGTCAAACTCACCGTGCAACTCGCATCGCGCGGTGTGGGGCTGCCCTCGACGCTGCAGATACGGCGTTGGGCAAAAGCAGCCGCGCTGCAGAACGCCGAGGTCACCGTGCGAATCGTCACCGAGGGCGAAGGCCGCGAATTGAATCGCACGTTTCGCGGCAAAGACTACGCGACCAATGTGCTGACGTTCACTTATCCCGAGCAGCAACCCTTAAGCGGCGACATCGTGTTGTGCGCCGGCGTTGTGCGCAAAGAAGCGCGCACGCAGGGCATCACTATCGAGAGCCATTACGCGCATCTGGTCGTACACGGCATGCTGCATCTGCAAGGCTTCGACCACGAACGCGCACGCGACGCCGAACAGATGGAAACGCTGGAGACTGAAATCATTACGCGGCTGGGGTATCCTGACCCTTA
>JBDTMS010000547.1:0-3731 GCA_039934195.1 Betaproteobacteria bacterium | reverse complement strand
CGCAATGCCGTTCGGCGTCAAGCCGGGCGCCGACGGTCAGCCGATCGACTTCAACCGTGTCTACTCTGAGCTCTTGAAACCCGCGCTGGAAGACGCCGGTTTCGACGTGTTCCGTGCCGACGAAGAGCAACGTGGCGGCGACATCCGCACCGACATGTTCCAGGAGCTGCTGGTCGCGGACCTGGTGATCGCGGACCTGACGCTCGACAACCCGAACGTCTGGTACGAGCTCGGCGTTCGGCACGCGTTGCGCGCTCGCGGCGTGGTGCTGGTGCAGGGTCCGCGCGCTTCGCAACCGTTCGACATCTACACCGACCGCAAGCTGAACTATCGCCTGAAAGCTGGTGCGCCAGACCCGGCGTTCGTAGAGGCCGACCGTGCCGCGCTCGCAGCGATGGCGAGTGCGACGCTCGCCGCTTCGTCGCGCCGCAAAGTGAGCCCCGTGTACGTGTTGCTATCGCAGCTGGGCGAGCCGCCGTGGCGGGATCTGCTGATCGGCGGAGACAACGAGTTCGCCGCGGCGTATGAGCAGTGGCACAGCCGCATGGAAGTCGCGCGGCAGAAAAACTGCGCAGGCGACATCCTGGTGCTCGCCGATGAAACGCCGATCCAGCCGCTCTGGCTGGAAGCCAAGCGCGACGCCGGCATATGCCTGCTGAAGTCGCAGCAATTCGCCTTCGCGCTCGAGCAGTTCGACGCAGCGCTTGCGAGCGATTCGGACGACAAGCTATGCCGCGAGAAGAAAGCGATCTGTCTTGGTCGCTTGCAGCGATACGAAGAGGCACGCGAGCTCACCCGACAATTGACAGCCGACCATCCAACCGACCCGGAGGTTTGGGCACTCGCCGGGCGAGTGGAGAAGGACCGCTGGATTTCCCGCTGGCGCATCCCTGCGAACAGCACCCCGCAGCAGATGCGCGACGCCGCGTCGCTGGAGCTCGCGAGTCTGGAAGAAGCTATCGCGGCATACCAACAAGCATTTATCGCGGACCCGTCGCACCACTACTCGGGTGTGAACGCGCTGACGTTGAACCTGCTGCTTCGCCACCTCGGCGGCGAGGCCGATCAAACGGTAATCGACAACCTCACCGGTGGCGTTCGCTGGGCAGCGTTGAGCGAGCAGAAGCGAAAGCCCAGAGACTACTGGGCACGCGCCAGTCATGCCGAGCTGTGTTTATTGAATTCGAAGTCGACCGTCGTTCGCGAATATCGGCAGGCGGTGGCTGCGGCCAATGGCGATTGGTTCGCACTCGCCTCGACGTGCTTCACGCTCACGCTGTTGCGCGACTTGGAATTTCACTTGGAAGACACCACCGCCGCGCTCGAAATTATGGAGCGCGAGATCGCGCGTCTGACACCGCCCTTCGTGCCACGGCAAGTGCTGCTGTTCTCGGGCCACCTAGTGGATGCGCCCGAACGCGCGTCCCCGCGATTTCCTGCCGCCAAGGTTCCGCTCGCGCGCGCAGCGATCGAGAAGGTGCTGGACGAGCTAGGCGCCGGTGCCGGCGACCTCGCGTTGACGCAAGGCGCTGCCGGCGGCGATTTGCTGTTCGTCGAAGCGTGTGCAGCGCGTGGCGTGCGCGTGCAACTGCTGTTGCCACTAAGCGAGCCGGCGTTCATCGACATGTCGATACTGCCTGTTGCCGATGGCGAAACCTGGCGCGCGCGTTATTTTCAAGCCAAATCTCAACTCGTCACGCCGCTGCGCGTGATGCCCGTAGAGCTCGGACCCACACCGCAAAGCGGCAATGAATTCGAGCGCTGTAACCGGTGGCTGCTCTATACCGCGCTCGCCTGGGGTCCGCAGAAGGTGCGCTTCATCTGCCTGTGGAACGGCGAAGGCGGTGACGGGCCGGGCGGCACACGACACATGTTCCAAGAAATCAGGCGCCGCACCGGGCACGTCAGTTGGATCGACGTTCGAACGCTGTAACCGACTTCCAAGGATACCGAGCGATGGGTGAAGCCCAGTTGACCACCGTGCGTGACGCTACCGAGCGCGCAGGCATCGTCTTCATGCATGGCTTCGGCGGCGATGCTGCAGCCACTTGGGGCCGGTTTCCGTATTGGCTCCAGCAAGACAAGCGGCTCGCTAGCTGGGGCCTATACACGCTTGGCTACAGCACGCATTTGCGCATCGACTTCGTCAAGCTGTGGAGCGCCGATCCCGCGCTCGGCACGGTAGCGAAGCGGCTGGCAACCGAAGCACAACATGGAAAGCTCGGCCAATTGCAGAGCCTGTGCCTTGTCGCGCACAGCATGGGTGGCCTGGCGGTGCAGCGGGCGTTGCTCGACGACCAGCAGCTCGCCGAGCGCACGAGCCATGTCTTCTTGTTCGGCACGCCGAGCGCAGGGCTCGCCAAGGCATCCTGGGCGCGTTGTTTGAAGCCACAGCTGCGTGACATGGCGAGCGAGAGCCCATTCATCCTCGAACTGCGCAGGGACTGGGCAGCATGTTTTCACAGCGGCGACGCCTTACGAACGCCGTTCCAGTTCTTCGCGATCGCCGGTGAACGCGATGAATTCGTGCCGTACGAGTCGTCCCTCCAATGTTTCTCTGCGGCGTTATATAAGGGTCGGTGCTGGGTGGTGCCCGGAAACCACATCGAAATGGTAAAGCCGGCTGCCGCCGACAGCCAAAGCGTGACCTTGCTGCTCGACCACTTGCTCGGCGACGCCGCGCCGCGTGGCCCCTGGGACGCGGCCAGGCTCGCGATTCAGTCACGCGACTTCGCACACGCGGCAGCGCTATTTGAATCAAGGGCTGCAGAGCTCGATCAGGAAGGCGCGGTACAGCTCGCGCTCGCACTCGAGGGCATCGGCCGCGCCGACGATGCGATCGAAGTCCTCGCGAAACGCAGCGGAAACGAAACCGACGCCATGGGCGTACTTGCAGGACGGCTGAAGCGTCGCTGGCTGCTGTCGCACATCGAGGCCGACGGCGAGTCCGCACTCCGCCTCTACACCAGCGCGTTGGAATCGCCGGGTGCCCGTGTCGATGACACGCAAGCGTATTACCACGCGATCAATGTCGCGTTCATGCAATTGGCGTTCAAGAAAGATCGCGCGGTCGCGGAAGCGTATGCGCAAAAGGCTTTGGACAAATGCGCAAGCAGCGCCGCTGGTGAGCTGCCGCATGCACGGCAATGGCGCTTGGCTACCCAAGGCGAGGCGCACCTGATGCTTGGCCGGAACGCGCAGTCGCTGCAGTCCTATCGGGACGCGGTGTCGATGCCGCTGCCACCCACACCGCGCGAGATGCGTTCGATGTACCAGCAGGCGGTGTACCTAAGCTGGCTACTCGCCGACGAGGAATATCGACTGGCGTTGACCGAGATATTCAGGCCTCAACCAGAGTAGCCGGCGTGATGCGGCGGAGCTAATATTTGATCGACACCGATTATGAGTCCGGTGCCTCGAATCACCGATCACTGATCACCAATGACCGATCACTATTTTTAGGCCGCCTCGTGCATCGCCCCGCGCACGATGTAGCCGCCCGATTTCTCGTCGCGTTCCAAGGTAACCAGACCGCGCGCATTAGCTTCTTCCAACAAACCGGCAAAGCTCTTGAAGCCGTAGTACGACTCGTTGAAGCCGGGATTGCGGCGTTTGAGCGTCTGCTTGAGCATCGAGCCCCAGATCTTTTCGTCTTCACCGCGCTCGGCGATGAGCGCGTCGAACGTATTCATCAGCAGCTCCAGCGCCTGGGCTTTTTTTGCCTCGGGCTC
>JBDTMS010000546.1:0-3732 GCA_039934195.1 Betaproteobacteria bacterium | reverse complement strand
ACGCGGCCACGGCCGCCACGCAAGCCTGTACACCGACTACACGTTCGCGGTGTGGAACGACGGCGAGCTGGTGCCGTTCGCGAAAGCGTATTCCGGTCTCACCGATGCCGAGATCCGCAAAGTCGACGCGTTCATTCGCACCAATACGCGCGAGAAGTTCGGTCCGGTACGCAGCGTCAAACCCGAGCTGGTGTGCGAGATCGGCTTCGAGGCGATTCAGCTATCGCCGCGCCACAAAGCCGGAATCGCTGTGCGCTTTCCGCGCATCCTGCGTCTGCGCAACGATAAGCCGATCGAGCAGGCGGATTCACTGCAGCGGTTGCAGGCGATGCTCGATGGATGAGCGCTTCGAGCGCTGGTTCAGCGAGCGCGGCTGGCTGCCGTTCGCGTTCCAACGCGAAGTGTGGGACGCGCTCGCTGCCGGCAACAGCGGGCTGCTGCATGCCTCGACCGGCTCCGGAAAGACGCTCGCGATCTGGTTTGCCGCTCTCGCGTGGGCGCTAAGAAATCCGCCCAGGCAGGCATCGCCGCTGCGCATCTTGTGGATCACGCCGATGCGCGCGCTCGCGCAGGACACCGCTCGCGCATTGAGCGAGAGCTTGCGCGAGCTGGAGCTCGGCTGGGAAGTCGGCGTGCGAACCGGCGATACGTCATCGGCGCAACGCGCACGTCTCGATAAACGTTTGCCGATCGCGCTGGTAACGACGCCGGAAACCGTGTCGCTGCTGATGTCACGCGACGGCGCGCAGCAGCAGCTCAGCGGCGTCGATCTCGTCGTCGTCGATGAATGGCATGAGCTGCTCGGCTCCAAGCGCGGCGTACAAACGCAACTTGCCATCGCGCGGCTGCGGCGCTGGAATGCGAATCTGCTGGTGTGGGGATTGTCCGCGACCCTGGGCAATCTCTCGCACGCGCTCAGCGTCTTGCTGGGCGGCGATCGAGCGGGCGTGATCGTGCAAGGTAGAGTGCCGAAGGACATGATCATCGATACGATCATTCCGGCGCGCCCGGATCGGTTTCCGTGGGGCGGGCACATGGGCACTACCCTGCTCGCGCAAGTCATCGCGGAAATCGAAGACAGCGCGAGCACCCTGCTGTTCACCAATACGCGATCGCAGGCTGAAACCTGGTATCGCGCGTTACTGGAGGCACGTCCCGATTGGGCGGGCGTGATCGCACTTCATCACGGCTCGATCGATCATAAGGTGCGCAATTGGGTCGAAGCCGGCTTGAAGGACGGGCGATTGCGCGCAGTCGTTTCCACATCGAGCCTCGACCTCGGTGTCGATTTTTTGCCGGTCGATCGCGTGCTGCAGGTCGGCAGTCCGAAAGGAATCGCGCGACTGCTGCAGCGTGCCGGGCGCTCTGGACACGCGCCTGGCCGAGTGTCGCGCGCTACATGCGTGCCGACGCACAGCTTCGAGCTTGTCGAAGCCGCGGCTGCGCGCCGCGCGACCGAGGCGCGCCGCGTCGAGCCACGCGACAGTCCACGCAAACCGATCGACGTATTGTTGCAGCACATCGTCACCGTTGCGCTCGGCGGCGGATTCAAGCGCGACGACCTGTTCGCAGAAGTGCGCGAGACATGGGCGTATCGCGATCTCACCGATGACGAGTGGCGCTGGGCGTTGGACTTCGTGATCAACGGCGGCAACGCGCTGCGCGCGTATCCCGAATATCGCAAAGTGGTAGCCGATGATGCCGGGGTACTTCGCGTGCCGGACCGAACCATCGCGAAACGCCATCGCATGTCGGTGGGGACCATCGTCGGCGATGCGTCGGTCGAAGTGCGCTTTCTGCGCGGCGGACGCATCGGCACGGTGGAAGAATCGTTCTTGAGCCGCTTGCAGCCGGGCGAATCGTTTGTATTCGCCGGACGCAAGCTCGAGCTGGTGCGCGTCAACGAAATGGTCGGTTACGTCCGCAAATCGTCTTCGCCGAACGCGTCGATCGCGCGCTGGATGGGCGGGCGCATGCCACTGTCGAGCGAGCTGGCAGCAGCGGTGCGCGAGCTGATCACCTCGGCTGCGCACGATGAGTACGATGAGCCGGAGCTGCTGGCATTGCGTCCACTGTTCAAATTGCAGAAACGCTGGTCGATCATTCCGACGCAAGACGAGCTGCTGGTGGAAGCGGTGCAGACCCGCGAAGGCCACCACCTGTTCGTATTCCCGTTCGCGGGCCGTCTCGTGCATACCGGGCTGGCAGCGTTGCTCGCATGGCGACTCGCACGTCGTAGGCCATTGACATTCAGTCTGGCCGCAAACGATTACGGTTTCGAATTGCTATGCCCGGAGCCGGTGGATTGGCATGGACTGATCGACGCTTCGCTGTTTTCCACGGAAGATTTGTCCGCCGACATCACGCACAGCATGAACGCGGGGGAGATGGCACGGCGGCGGTTTCGCGAGATCGCACGGGTGAGCGGCCTGGTGTTTCAGGGCTTTCCCGGCGCGCAGAAAAGCATGCGTCAGCTGCAAGCTTCGAGTGGACTTATCTACGACGTATTCGCGCGCTACGATCCCGACAATCTTCTGCTGCGCCAGGCGCGCGAAGAATCATTGCAGCAAGAGCTCGAATTCTCGCGGCTGCGCGAGACGCTCGACAGCATGCAGCAGCGCGCTCTGCGATTCGTGCGGCCAACGCATGTAACGCCGTTTGCCTTCCCGCTGCTGATCGAGCGCATACGAGAAAAGCTCAGCACCGAGAAACTCGCCGATCGCGTGGCGCGCATGGTCAAGGCGTTGGAACGCGCGGCGGATCGTCCGCAGAAAGAAGCAGCGTGAACGGTAGCTGCCGCATTGTCGTTGCGGGCGAAGAACTGTGGTTGCTGCCCGAGCGCGCCATGCTGTGGCCTGCGCAGCGCACCTTGGTGACGGCGGATCCGCACTTCGGCAAAGCCGCGGTGTTTCGCGCGGGCGGCATCCCGATGCCCAGCGGTTCTACCGGCGGCACGCTTGCCAGCCTTACGCATTTGATCGCGCAATATGCGCCGGAGCGTTTGTTATTTCTCGGCGACTTTTTTCACGGCAGGCGCAGTCAGAATGACGCGACATTGGGCGCGCTGCAAGACTGGCGCCGCGCGCACTCGCGCTTGCACATGCAACTCGTGCAGGGCAATCACGATCGCCACAGCGGTGCACCGCCGGATGATCTCGCTATTGAATGGATCGCGGACGCGCTGGTAGAAGGGCCATTCATCTTTTCACATCACCCGCGCGAGAACGCCTCCGGATACGTGCTGTCGGGACATCTGCATCCCGCAATAAATCTATTCGGGCCCGGACGCGATCACGTTCGTTTGCCCTGCTTCGTGTTCGGGTTGGAGAACGCAATACTGCCCGCGTTCGGCGAATTCACCGGCGGTGCAGCGGTAGATCGTTCGGATTGGCAACGCGTGTTCGTGGTCACCCAGGAATGCGTGTTCGAGCTGTAATCGCAACCCGGCGGCCGGTGCAATTTGCGCGGATCGCTTCGAGCCGCCCGCAACCCGGCCCCGGCGCCGCCTACGCGTTCCGCTAAAGCTTCACCCTTTGGAGGCCGATTAAATGTCGCGCTCGGGCCGTCCGTATTTGGACACCAGGATCGCCGCTTCGGCGCCTTTCAGGGTGAACGAGCCGACGCCCAGGCTAAAAGAGCGGTTGAGAATTTGCCCCACGCCCTGGCGTAGGCGCTCCTTGGCGGGGGACAGGATCACGACGGTGTACATCGGCGGCTTGCCGCCGTAGACCG
>JBDTMS010000545.1:0-3750 GCA_039934195.1 Betaproteobacteria bacterium | reverse complement strand
TTTCGTGGCGCTGCAGACTTGCACCCTCGCACAAATCGACGCAGCGCTGAAAGAAGCCAATGGCGCTCAGTGCGCGGCCTTGCGCATAGTTGGCATCGCCCAATCCGCTCAAGGCCTGTGCCTTGCATTCTGCATCGCCTGCCTGCTCCGCACTGAGCAACGCGGCTTCGTGCTGAGCACAACACGCGTCGACATTGCCGATCGCGAAAAACAAATTGCCGCGTGTGTGATGCACGCGAGAGCGCTCCACTGCCACACCGAGCTTCTGCGCAATTGCATCCGCCTCGTCCAACGCCTGCATGGCGACTTCGATGTCGCCGGTAATGCGATTGCCGGCCACGATTCCCATCCACGCGCGATAGCGTTCCCGGTCTTCGGTCGCCAAGGCGCGCGCCGCGCGAAATGCCGCAATCGATTCCTCCGAACGTCCCAGCTCGCGCAGCAACTCTCCGCGCAGCAAAGCCAAAGCACAGTGGGTCCCGTCAGGCGATGCCGACTCTGTGCCGGCGGCAGCATACAAAGCAATCCCGCTCTCGCTCAGCTCCAGGGCCTTCGTGTGGCGAAATTTGCGGGTCTGATCTTGCGCCGCCAGCAAATAGGCGCGTGCCGCGCCCGGGTCGCCGGCGCGCTGGAGATGCTCGGCACGCACGATGAGCTCGGTGTCGCCGTACCAATCAGCGGCCTTGCGATGCAACTCGCGCTTGCGGCTGTTCAACAGCGAGGAGTAGACACCTTCCTGAATCAGTGCATGGGCGAACAGGAAATCGTCACCGTCCGGACGAACGAGATCGGCTTCGATCAAAGCATTGCAGCGATACGTCGCATCGGCCGCGAGCGCCTGCAGCGTGAGCAGCGGGAAGCGTTTGCCGATGACGGAAGCTACTTGCAGTGCGGCTTTGTCGCGTGCGCTCAAGCGATCCATGCGTGCCAGCACCAAGCTCTGAATCGTTGCCGGCAGCTGCATCGCTTCGCTTTCCAGAACGCTACGCAGCAGCTGCTCGAGGAATAGCGGATTGCCTTCGGCCCGTTCTATGCAAGTGATCGCCAGCACGTTCGAGGTTTCGAACAGACCGCCCGCGAGCAGCTTCGCGTCCTGCATGCGCAGCGGACCGAGATCGATGGTCATCAGCGCGCTGCCGTGGGTCGAGCCCCGCCATAGCCGATCGAGCGGATCGCCTTCGAAGCGCGAGGTCATCACCAGCAGCATTGCGTTGCTCGACGCCGCGCGTGTGAGTAATGCGAGATAGCGCAGCAGATCGGGCGACGCCCAGTGCACATCCTCGATTGCGACTACGCGCGGGCGGACGGCGCATGCGCGTTCGAGCAGGGCGACGATGGTTTCGCCCGTGCGGCGAACGCGGGTCGTGCTGTCCAGCGCGTGGAAGCGGGCGCGTTGCTCGGCGTTGTGGTCGACTTCCAGCACATCGTTGATGAAAATCACTTCGTCGACGCCCAGAAGGCCATCTTGCACGCCGCGCTCGATGGCATCTCTGCGAACCGCCGCTTCGGCGTGTGCCGAAATCTCGAGTACATCCTTCACGATCGCCGGGATCGCATCCTGTCCTTTGGCGACGCCGAAATCGAGCACGTGTCCCACGTGGCAGGCAAAGCCCCGACTGACCGCCGCATGGCGTAATTGCTCCAGAAGGCGCGACTTGCCGATGCCCGCGTCGCCGCGAATCAGCACGGCTGCGCCGCTATTCGATTCTGCGATGCCTTCGGCGATGCTCAGTAGCTGACGCATCTCGGTTTGCCGGCCGACGAATGGCCGCCGCTCGGCGGGGCCACGGCGCAAGTCCTGAATTCGCCATACGCCGATCGGTTTGTCGAAGCCTTTGACCGCGACATCGCCAAGACTGTGCGCCTGGATTTTGTCACCGACGTCGCGGAAAACGGCATCGGTTACCAGTGTGTCGCCGGCCTGGGCGAGTGCATTGAGGCGCGCGGAGAGATTGGCAGCATCGCCGGTCACCGAATATTTCGGCTGTGCGCCGCCGGTTATCGTTGCGGCCACGACTTCGCCGCTTGCGATGCCGACATGCAGCCGCAGCACGTCGCCCAAAGGATCGGTTACCTGTGCGGCCTGCGCATGCATGTCGAGCGCCGCGCGCACCGCACGCTCTGCATCATTGTCGTGCGCCACCGGTGCACCGAATACAGCGAGCGTTGCATCGCCGGCGTGATCGATGATATGACCGCCATAATTGCCGACGATGCTGTCGGTGATGTCGTAGAAGCGGCCGAGCAGAGCTTGCACCTGTTCGGCATCGAGCTTCGTGCATAACGCGGAGTAGCCGCAGATGTCGGCGGCTAAAAGCGTGGCTTGTCTGCGTTCGCCATCCCCTGCGGGGCCGCTGGTACGGGTCGAGGTAGACGCCTGTAAACGATCCGTAGGCGAATCGATGGCCGCAGCGGGGTGTGCGCACGCGGGGCAGAACTTCGCCGCCGCAGGCAACGGTTCGCGGCATTGACTGCAATGACGGTTCAGCGCAAACGCGCACTGCTCGCAGAACTTCGCGCCGGCCCGATTTTCGTGCTCACAACGAGGGCATTTCATCTATGAAACCCAAGGAAGTCGACGCCGCTTTGCATACATTGCGCAAAGGCTAAATCGCGGACTGCCCAGGGTCAAGCGTTGCGGTTGTACCTTTGCATATAGCCCGGTTGAAAACGCCGACTCAACCGCTAATCATCAAGCCCGCGAATCACGCCGATCGCGATTCAAGATCTACTTCAGGTCGACGCTTGGCGATCACGTCGGCTACGATCCGCGCGGAGCCGCATGCCAAGGTCCAGCCCAGGGTGCCGTGGCCGGTGTTGAGGAATAGGTTGGGCAGATGGGTGCGTCCGATGAGCGGGACGTTGCTCGGCGTGCAGGGGCGCAGGCCGGTCCAGAACTGCGCACGGCCGAAGTTCGCTCCGTCGGGAAATAAATCTTCTGCGCGGGTGAGCAGACTGATGCACCGGAACGGGTGCATGGAATCGTCATAGCCGTCGAGCTCGGCGGTGCCGGCAATGCGCAGGCGGCCGCCTAGGCGCGAGATCGCGAGCTTCGCGCTCTCATCGCTCAGACACATGCGTGGCGCATGTTTGTGATGCTCGACCGGCAGTGTCACCGAATAGCCTTTCACCGGATATACGGGAAGGTGCACACCGACCGGCCTAAGCAGCAGCGGTGTGTAACTGCCGAGACAAGCGACGTACGCATCGGCGGTCAGCACTTCTTCGGGCCCTTCGACGTGGCGGACGTGCACGCCGCTGATGCGCCCGGATTCGCGCACTACACGCTGGACCGTGGTTTGGAAATGGAGCGTGACGCCCGCGGACTGGCACAGCTCTTCGAGTTTGCGCGAGAACATGTGCGCATCGCCGGATTCGTCGGAAGGCGCGTAGGTGCCGCCGACGATGCGCACGCGGCTCAGTCGCAGCGCGGGTTCGAGCTCCAGGCATTGCTCCGCGTTTTTCAGCGACATGGTAAAACCGTGGCTGCGCATCAGCTCCACGCGCGCGCCTGCAGCGTCGAGCGATTTCGCATCGGAGTGCAGATGCAAAATGCCGAGCTCCGAATGATCGTAAGTGATGTTCGCTGAGTCGCGCAGTGCTAGCAGCTCCGCATGGCTGTAGAGCGCGAGCTCGAGAATTCGCAACGTATTGCGGCGGGTGCGGCTGGGCAGGCATTCATATAAGAAGCGCAACCCCCAGCTCCACTGGTTGAGGCTCCAGCGAAAGCGAAACAGCAACGGCGCATCT
>JBDTMS010000544.1:0-3753 GCA_039934195.1 Betaproteobacteria bacterium | reverse complement strand
GTTACTTCAATGCCATTGGTCAGCCGCACACGGGCGACTTTGCGCAAAGCCGAATTCGGCTTCTTCGGCGTGGTGGTATACACGCGCGTGCACACTCCGCGCCGCTGCGGGCAAGCCTGCAGCGCCGGACTGGCCGTCTTGAACCGGGTCGCTTCACGACCCTTCCGCACAAGCTGGTTAAACGTCGGCACAAACTTCCTCTCTCACAAAAACCTTGGTCGATTCTCTGCTCTCGGCAACTCGCAGCATCAGAGCGCGTATACACACGCTCCGCCTTACAACTGGTTACTGCGCTAGGAAAACGGAAACCGCTCCCTAAAATCGCGAGGGCATTCGCTTCGGACTAGTCCATATCCCAGCGGCGTAGAATCCGATGGAACAGCGGGACCGGCCTCCAGCCGGGCTCAAGCATGCCTGAGCGGTAGCCTAGAGGCAGAAGACACAACTCGCCAAACCCTACGATCATATCTCGTCCTTGGCGGCCTGTCAACACTACCCGTTCTGCGGGAGTGGCTCAATTTGCGCATGGCCGATTTTCCCGAGTCCTAGACTTGAACGAAACGCCAGACTCATCCCAATGCGCTTCGTACGCCCCATTTCGAGCAGCGGTGAGATTGCTCGATTCAGTGAAGATGCTCGTGCGGCCATCAGCAGTCCATTGCACAACGATAGAGAAAAAAAGGCGAAAATGCTACTAGGTCATTGAAAAATAATAATATTATGCTTGAGCGATGTAGCATCGCTAAGTGGAAAACTAGTTGCTATCTGCTTTAAAGTTGGATACTATCTAACTTAGAGTCGGAAAGCAACTAGTTAACCAACATGCTTCACAAAACCCCAAAGCTGAATGATCACGAGAGGAAGGTTGTAGATGACATTCTATCGATTAGAGATAGCCTCAAGTACGCTATCTCTGGCCCGTCTAGGTGGATTGGGGTTTTGCGTCGCAACGCTTTCGCTCGGAACATCCAAGGGTCTAACAGCATTGAAGGCTACAACATCACGGTAGACGATGCCATTGCAGCCGTTGAAGGGGAACAGCCCCTCGATGCCCAAAGCGAAACGTGGGCGGCTATCACGGGCTATCGGGGTGCGATGACGTACGTTTTGCAGCTTTCCGCCGATCCGCACTTTTCTTATAGTGATGGGCTTATCAGGAGTCTGCACTTTATGATGCTTAGTTACGACCTCAGTAAGCATCCTGGCAGGTGGAGACCTGGGCCAATCTTTGTGCGAAATGAGCAAACAGGCAAGCGTGTCTATGAGGGGCCGGACGCTGAACTTGTACCTCAGCTGATTAGAGAACTCGTGCTCCAGTTAGATTCCGACCCCTCGACGCCGTTTATGGTTCGCGCGGCCATGTGCCATTTGAATCTAGTCATGATCCACCCGTTTTCAGACGGAAACGGGCGCATGGCCAGATGCCTTCAAACCTTAGTGTTAGCAAGAGAGGGAATTATCGACCCGTGGTTCTCCAGCATCGAAGAATATCTGGGTCGTAACACGCAGTCTTATTACGACGTGCTTGCCTTAACCGGTAAAGGGCTTTGGTCGCCTCAAAATGACGCGCGTGCTTGGATCCACTTTTGCCTCACTGCCCACTACAGGCAAGCAAAGACTCTCTTACGGCGAAGCAAAGAGATGCAGCGCATCTGGAACGAGCTAGAGGAAGAGCTAAAACGGTTATCCCTGCCGAGTCGAAGCGTTCTTGCACTGTCGGACGCCGCACTGGGATACCGCGTTAGAAACGCGACCTACCGCTCCGCTGCCGAAATATCAGAAGCATTAGCAAGTCGAGACCTCAAGACGCTAGTTGATGCAGGGCTATTGGTTCCAGATGGGGAAAAACGCGGACGCGCTTACGTGGCATCTGATCGAATAAAGGAAATTAGGCAACGAACTCGTGAACCACGACAGGATGAAGATCCTGTTTTCAGCGCCAATATGTATCTTCCTGGCCTTGAACCGCGCTACTGATCTTTTGCGCCCCAACGCTTCTCAGCCGCCTTCTTAGCGATTTCCTTGCATCTCTCAGGCGTAGGCGCGTCCTTGCGTGCCCTCCCGCCCTTCAACCCGCCCAAGCGCCCAAAGCTCAGCGCAGCCGCATTCTTAACGGGTGCTTCAGGCTTGGGTGCATCTCCGGTTGCAATCTGCGTGACCATGAACGCGATCTGATTCAGGTACGGGTGTCCCTTGCCTCGATTGGCAGATTTGTTGCCGGATCGCGGTTTGCTTGAGCGGTCATCCATGCCTGCGGCGTGCTGCAAATGGATGGCCAGAGTCAATGGTGTGGAAATGGAAATTGAGCCACTACCCCCTATGGTGGAGTGGCTCAATTTGGCCCTAGGCAATATCCGTATGAACACCGGAATACCCAGAACGGATGAAGAGCAGGATACGGATCGTCACCCAAAACGGTGCCACGTCCCCGATTTGACCCCAGGGCCTATCTATCGCTAGTATAAGGACAAGGGAAGTTGTTCTCGCTCGGTAGTCCATAAAACTTATGCTAGGGCCGTCTGCACAAGCCGCACGCAAGATGGAAGTCCTGCACGAGATCGTGCGCGCATATATTGAAACCGGGGAGCCTGTGGCTTCCCGCAGCATTTCACGCCGTCGCGCTGAAACGCTGAGTCCCGCCTCGATCCGCAACGTCATGGCCGACCTCGTCGACGAGGGCTACCTGGCACAGCCACACACTTCCGCGGGCCGCGTCCCTACGCAAAAGGCATTTCAGAGTTACGTACATTCGCTCAGTGCGCGCAGTATGCTGAACCGTGAATTCGACCGGTTCCGCAACGAGTTAAGCCAAGTCGACTCCATGGAAGCCCGCGTCGAGCGGTCTTCGCAGATGCTCACTGAACTAACTCAGGTCATGGGCATCGCCGCCACGATTCCGGCCGCGCGCCAGACGCTGGACCAGATCGAACTGGTCGCCCTGCCCGACAAGCGCGTCCTGATCATCGTCGTTACCAGCGACCGCGTGGTGCGGAACCGCCTTGTCCTCCTCGACGAGTGGATTTCGCAGGACGACCTGAACAACATTCGCAACTACATTAACCGGAATTTCAGCGGCTGGGTCCTGGCCGACGTGCGCGAGGAATTGCAGCGGCGGTTGACCGAGGAAAGCGCCGCGTTCGATCAGATCATGCGCCGGCTTGACCTGCTGTACAGCCGGGGCTTGCTCGATGTCGGCTTCCCCGCGGAGATCCACACGGATGGCGCAAGCAATCTCGTGGGCCTCGATCTGCATCTAACCAAGGAACGGATGCGCGAGCTCTTGCGGGCACTTGAGGAGAAGAAAAAAGTCCTTGAACTGCTCGACCACTTTCTTGAGCAGCCTGCCGGCGAACTGGGCGTCCAGGTCGGATTGGGCGATACGCACCCGGCCATGCAGGAACTATCGCTGATTGGGCTGCCGATGATTCTGCCAAACGGTCTTTCGGCCGTGATCGCGGTGCTTGGACCGATTCGCATGGATTACGCGAGGGTCATGTCCGCCGTTTTCTGTGTGGGCCAGGCGTTCCGAAACGCCTAGCTCGAAGCCGCTCCGGCCATGGCGCTCGGATGAGGCGAAAACAGACTCAAATTTTTGTTGGAGTGTTAGGCTATGAGTGTGAAATCAGACAGGGAATCGCAGGCGCGGGAAGCGGAAATAGCCGCTCAGGACGCGCCTGGCGACCAGTTAGCCGCGATGGCTGCGGAGCGTGATCAGTTGATCGCTGAGAAAGCCGAGATGCAGGATCGTTTCCT
>JBDTMS010000543.1:0-3753 GCA_039934195.1 Betaproteobacteria bacterium | reverse complement strand
GTCACAATACGCGCCTTTTCAGAGGGATGCGAACTGCGGCAGGCATCCTTCGATGGCCTGTTCGGGCGCAACGATTTGCAGCGTGTGGTGTGCCGACGCTATCCTGAAGTGGCGCACCATATTGAATGGCTTCAGCAGTTTGGCGCGGCAGCGATGACGGGTTCGGGTGCGTGCGTGTTTTGTCCGTTCGAATCTGAATCGCGCGCTCGTGCCGCGTTGGAGCAGCGCCCGGCAGGTATGCAGGGGTTCGTTGCGGAAGGGCTGCTCCGGCATCCGTTGTACGACTGGATTAACTGATCGCAGGTTGGGTTAAGCCATCGATCCGGGAAAAATTCTGGGGAGTCGCCAAGTGGTAAGGCACCGGATTTTGATTCCGGCATTCGTAGGTTCGATCCCTACCTCCCCAGCCACTCAGTGTTGCGTGCTTTACGTTCGCTGCGGTCATCGCCGCATGTAGTTTGCGGGCCGATATAGCCGGACCAAATTGCAGTTGTTTCGTTGGAGTTGAACAGTCCGTCGATGGCGCGTGAGTCTAGTAGACGCGCTGCAAGTTTTGCTACCAGTCTCGAGTTTCCAGATCCAGCCTTCCCATGGCCTACGATAATTTGATGGTGTTTACCGGCAGCGCGAACCCCAAGCTCGCCGCTGAAGTGGTGCACCATCTCAATATTCATCTGGGGCGTGCGACGGTCAGCCGATTCAGCGACGGCGAAGTGATGGTCGAGTTGATGGAAAACGTTCGGGGCAAAGATGTCTTTGTCCTGCAGTCGACCTGCATGCCGACGAACGATCACTTGATGGAAATAATGCTGATGGTGGACGCGCTCAAGCGCTCTTCCGCCGGACGCATTACTGCAGCGATGCCGTACTTCGGCTACGGCCGCCAGGATCGCCGGCCGCGTTCGGCGCGTGTCGCGATCAGTGCCAAGGTCGTCGCGAACATGCTCACGGCGGTCGGTGTCGACCGGCTGCTCACCATGGATCTGCATTCCGATCAGATTCAGGGGTTCTTCGACGTTCCGGTCGATAACGTCTATGCCGCGCCGATTTTGCTCGGTGATGTTTGGAAGCATGGCTATCAGGATCTCGTCGTCGTGTCGCCGGACGTAGGCGGCGTCGTGCGCGCGCGTGCATTGGCGAAACGCCTCGATTCGGAGCTGGCAATCATCGACAAACGTCGTCCGCGTCCGAACGTCGCCACCGTGATGAACATCATCGGCGAAGTCAAAGGGCGCACTTGCGTGATCATGGATGACATGGTCGATACGGCGAATACGCTGTGCGAGGCAGCGATCGCTCTGAAAGAAAAAGGCGCGGAAACCGTACTGGCGTATTGCACGCATCCGGTCCTTTCGGGCAACGCGGTTCAGCGGATCGAAAACTCGGTGATCGATGAACTGGTGATTACCGACACGATTCCGCTGCGCGAGGACGCGCGAGCGTCGAAGAAAATTCGGCAGCTCTCGATCGCAGAGCTGCTGGGGGAAACGATGCTTCGCATCAGTAATGAAGAATCGGTGAGCTCGCTGTTTATGGAATGAAATAACCGGCGATCGACAGCATCGCGATCGTCAGTGGATGTAGCAGTGCCGCAACAGCGGTAGCACGAACGTCATCTGGTCGCGGGTGACGTCACCTTATGGAGAAATGAAAATGGCAATCGAAGTCAAAGCAATCGAACGCCCGATGCATGGAAGGGGTGCGAGCCGCCGCCTGCGTCACGCGGGGCGCGTTCCCGGCATTTTGTACGGCGCCGGTAAAGACCCGCAGAGTATCGAGCTCGACCACAACGAGCTCGCACAGCAACTCAAACGCGAAGCGTTTCACGCATCCATCCTGACGCTCGACATGGAAAGCGGCAAGCAGCAAGTTCTGCTGCGCGATCTGCAGATGCATCCGTGGAAACAGCAGGTACTGCATATCGATTTCCAGCGCGTTGCCAAGGATCGCAAGATTCATATGAAGGTGCCGCTGCATTTCCAGAATGCGGAAATTGCGCCCGGCGTAAAAACCGGCGGCGGTACAGCGAACCACGTCATGGCGGAAATCGACATCACTTGTTTACCGGACGATCTGCCGAATTACATCGAAGTCGATCTTTCCAATTTGCAACTCGGCCATTCGATCCATATGTCGGACCTCAATTTGCCGTCCGGCGTGGAAGCGGTTCGCCGCCGTGGTGAAGATGCTGTGGTGGTGACGATAACCATGCCGCGTGTCGAGGCCGAGCCTGAGCCTGTGGCAGCGGCGGCCGCTGCCGCGCCGATTGCCGCGGCAGGTGCGGGCGATAAGAAAGAAGGCGATAAGAAGGAAGGCGACAAGAAATAACGCCGCATCTTCGGTTCTAGACGAGCCGCGGCAAGCGGGTTCAAGATAGCCCGTTCGGTCACTGGCGACCGAGCGGGCTTTTTCATTCGAGCGACGGGTTCGAACAAACGCATGAAGCTGGTCGTTGGGCTGGGCAATCCCGGCCGAGAATACGAAGCGACGCGCCACAACGCGGGTTTCTGGTGGGTCGATAACCTTGCCGATGTGCAAGGGGTACAGCTGTCGGCGCAGCCCAAGTTCTTCGGTCACATCGGCCGTATCGCGAAGCAGGGCCAGGATTGCTGGCTATTGCAGCCGCAGACGTTCATGAATCTCAGCGGCAAGGCAGTGCAAGCGCTGGCAACGTTTTACAAGATCGAGGCGACCGATATTCTGGTGGTGCACGATGAGTTGGATTTGCCCGCGGGCGATGTCCGTCTGAAAAAAGGCGGCGGCGCCGCCGGGCACAATGGCCTCAAAGATATCATCGCCAAGCTCGGGCCGGACTTCTGGCGGTTGCGTCTCGGCATCGACCACCCGGGCGATCGCGCGGAAGTAATCAACTATGTGCTGCACCCGCCGCGCGCCGAAGAAACGAAAGCGATTTCCGACGCAATCGAGCGCAGTCTCGACGTGTGGCCGTTGATTTTTTCCGGCGAGATGGAAAAAGCGATGCATCGATTGCATACAAAAGAGCGCGATGTCTGATCGGCACCGCACCCCGCATTCGCGAACTATTTCGCGCACGACTTCTCACGCATAACGGATTTCAGAATGAGCCTCAAATGCGGAATTGTCGGCTTGCCCAACGTGGGCAAGTCCACGCTGTTCAACGCGCTAACCAAAGCCGGCATCGCTGCGGAGAATTATCCGTTCTGCACGATCGAGCCTAACGTCGGCATCGTTGAAGTCCCCGATACTCGGCTGAACCAGTTGCGCGATATCGCGAAGCCGCAAAAAGTTATTCCCGCCATCGTCGAGTTCGTCGACATCGCGGGACTAGTTGCGGGCGCGTCGAAAGGAGAGGGCCTCGGCAATCAATTCCTCGCGAACATTCGCGAGACCGACGCAATCGCGCATGTCGTGCGGTGTTTTGTCGACGACAACGTCGTCCATGTGACCGGCAAGGTCGATCCCATCGCAGACATCGAAACGATCAACACCGAATTGGCGCTTGCCGATCTCGCCACCGCCGAAAAGCAACTCGTACGCTATGGGAAAGTGGCCAAAGCAGGCGGCGACAAAGATGCAGCGCGCTTGGTCGCCGTGCTCGAGAAAGTAATCCCTGTGCTGGACCAAGCGAAACCTGCGCGGACTGTGGATTTGTACGCAGAAGAGCGCGAATTGCTGAAGCCGCTGTTCTTGTTGACCATGAAGCCCACCCTGTACGTGGCGAACGTTAACGAGACTGGTTTCAAAGATAATCCGCTGCTCGATCGCGTGCGC
>JBDTMS010000542.1:0-3760 GCA_039934195.1 Betaproteobacteria bacterium | reverse complement strand
CCCAGCGCGGCTCGCCATTCGCCCACAACTCACCCAGCAGATTCACCATAACCGCGGGACTGTGTTGCGCGGTGGACCCCAGCGGCACACCGCACAGCACACGCGCCTGTTGCTCGAACTGCGAGGTCACGCACGCATCGATCGTGTAATGGCCGCTGTTATGGGGACGCGGTGCAATTTCGTTCGCGCGGAGCTCGCCGCCGTTTACCACGAAAAACTCGACGCACAGGATGCCCCGATAATCCAACGCGGTTGCGATTGCCGCCGCCGCCGCTTGCGCCTGCTGCGCGAGCACCGCGGGAATGCGCGCCGGAACGATGCTTACATCCAGTATTCCCTGCGCGTGCTGATTTTCCGCGACCGGCCAGGTCACGCAAGTGCCGTCGAAACCGCGTGCGACGACGACGGATAACTCGAGATCCAGCGACATCATTTGCTCGAGCACACAAGGTGCGCCTTCCAACTTGGCGAAGCCCGCGCGCGCTTCTTCCAGCGACGCGACTCTGATCTGGCCCTTGCCGTCGTAGCCGAAGCGGCTGCGCTTCAAGATGCCCGGCAGGAGCGGTGCGACCGACGCATCCAGATCGTCGACCGAGCGAATCGCTTTCCATGGCGCTACGTCGAGGCCAACCGAAGTCAGGAAGGTTTTTTCCGTGATGCGATCCTGCGCGACTGCGACGCTCTCGGCCGCCGGACTTACCACGCAATGCTCGGCGAGAAATCGCAGCGCCGCCGCCGGGACGTTCTCGAATTCTGTGGTCACTGCCGCGCACTTCTCGGCCAGACGATGCAGTGCATTCGCGTCAAGATAGTCCGCTGCGATATGCTCATCGGCCACGCTGCCCGCCGGACTGAGCTTGCCGGGATCGACCACGACGACCTTGTAGCCCATGCTCTGCGCGGCCATGGTGAACATGCGGCCGAGTTGACCGCCGCCGAGAAGGCCGAGCCAGGCGCCAGGGGCAATCATGTGCGCTCTAGGAAAGCGGCGGCAGCTGCATGGCCGCGACGCTCGCTTCCTGCGCGTCGCGCGCCTGCTGCAATTTCGCAGCGAGATTCGCATCCGCGACTGCAAGCAACGACACCGCAAACAAACCCGCATTGGTCGCGCCGGCTTCACCGATAGCGAACGTCGCTACCGGAACGCCGCGCGGCATCTGGACGATCGAGAGCAGCGAATCCAGCCCTTGCAGATGTTTGCTGGGGACAGGAACGCCGAGAACCGGCAAGGTCGTTTTTGCAGCGATCATCCCTGGCAGATGAGCGGCGCCGCCGGCACCCGCGATAATGCAGCGCAGACCACGCGCCTGCGCCTCCTCTGCGTAACGAAACATGGCGTCCGGCGTGCGATGCGCGGAAACGACCTTGCATTCGTGCGGCACGCCGAAGTCAACCAGCGTGCGCGCTGCGTGTTGCATTACGTCCCAGTCGCTGTCGCTGCCCATGACGATGCCGACCATGGGGTTACTCATCCGCAGACGCCTCAGATTTATCGCAGCCGATGAACAGTGGCTGCATTTAGTACTCGCCGACCTTGATGATCTTCATCGTGTTGCTGCCGCCCGGCTGACCGATCGGATCGCCGAGCGTAACCACGATCAGATCGCCCACCTTCACCGCCCCCGAATCGATCAGCTTTTCTTCCGCCAGCCGCAACAGCGTTTCGCGATTGTCGCCCGAGTATTGCAGCATCAACGGATACACATCGCGGAACAGCGAGACGCGATAGCGCGTCGAGACTTCCGGTGTCAGTGCGTAGATCGGCACGCCGCAATTCAGGCGCGACATCCACAGCGCGGTTGCGCCGGATTGCGTAAGCGCGGCGATTGCCTTGACCTTCAGATGGTACGCGGTGAACAGGGCCGCCATGGCGATCGACTGATCGACACGGGTGAATACGCGATCGAGAAATTCGCGATCGAGCGTCACCTCTTTCGACTTCTCCGCTTCGACGCATACGCGCGCCATCGATTCGACCGTCTCTACCGGATATTTGCCGCTCGCGGTTTCTGCTGACAACATCACCGCATCGGTTCCATCGAGCACCGCGTTGGCGACATCGGATACTTCCGCACGCGTCGGAATCGGGTTGGAGATCATCGATTCCATCATCTGCGTTGCCGTGATGGTGAGCTTGTTCTTCTCGCGCGCGAGCCGGATCATGCGTTTTTGTAATGCCGGCACCGATGCGTCGCCGACTTCGACCGCGAGGTCGCCGCGCGCGACCATGATGCCGTCGGAGGCGCCGAGAATTTCGTCGAGCGCCGCAATCGCCTCAGTTCGCTCGATCTTCGCGATCAGCAACGATTGTCCGCCGGCCGCGCGCATCAGCTCGCGCGCCATGTACATGTCCGCCCCGCTGCGCGGGAACGACACCGCCAGAAAATCCGCCTTGAGCTGCGCGGAGACTTTGATGTCGTCCATGTCTTTTGCGGTAAGTGCGGGAGCGGTCAGCCCGCCGCCCTGGCGATTGATGCCCTTATTGTTGGACAAGTCGCCGCCGTGCCGCACGGTGGTAAACACCTGCGTGCCGCGCACTTCTTTCACATCGAGGACAATGCGCCCGTCGTCCAGCAGCAATACCGCACCGGCGGAAACGTCGCGTGGTAGTTCTTTATAGTCGAGCCCGACGCGTTGCTGGTTGCCCATTTCGCATTGCGCGTCGAGCACGAACGTATCGCCTTTCTTCAGCTCGATCTTGCCGGTTTCGAATTTTCCGATGCGAATCTTCGGGCCTTGCAGATCGACCATGATGCCGACGGTGCGCTCGAGCTCGCGCGCGACCTGGCGAACCGTATCCGCACGCTGCAAATGATCCTCGTGCTTGCCGTGCGAGAAGTTCATGCGCACCACGTCCACGCCGGCTGCGACCATCTTGTAGATTACGTCGCGATCGGTGCTGGCCGGGCCGAGAGTGGCTACGATCTTTGTGCTTCTTTGCATATGCACCTTTTACCAGAGACGGCGTAGCCCAAAAATGCGCCGGAACGAATGGAGATGAGCGCTGCCGGGCAGCGCTTCGCGTCGCGCTAGGTCGTTTGCTGCGCGCGCAGCTTCACGTTTTCGGTTGCGCGGCCGCGCGCTGCTCGAGCACTGCTACGGCGGGCAGCTTCTTGCCTTCGAGAAATTCCAGGAACGCACCGCCCGCAGTCGATACGTAGCCGATCTTATCGGTGATGCCGTACTTCGCCAACGCGGCAACGGTCTCGCCGCCGCCCGCAAGCGAGAACGCCGAAGACGCGACGATCGCTTCGGCGATCGCACGTGTGCCGCCGGCAAATTGTTCGTGCTCGAACACGCCGACCGGACCGTTCCACACGATCGTGCGCGCACTCGTCAGAAAATCGGTAAACAGCCGCGCCGTCTTCGGGCCGATGTCGAGAATCATGTCGTCATCTGCGACCTGATCGACGTCTTTCGTGGTCGCTGCCGCGGTTGCAGAAAACTCTTTCGCGCACACGACATCGACCGGCAGCGGTACCGAGCCGCCTTTTTTCTTGACGATCGCCATCACGTTTTTCGCCTCTTCGACGAGGTCGGGCTCGCACAGCGATTTGCCGATCTTCATGCCGGCAGCGAGCATGAACGTATTCGCGATGCCGCCGCCGACGATCAGTTGATCGACTTTGTAGGCAAGCGCGGCAAGGATAGTAAGTTTGGTGGATACCTTGGAGCCGCCGACGATAGCGAGCAGCGGACGCGCCGGGTCGTTGAGCGCCTTGCCGAGCGCTTCGAGCTCGGCTGCAAGCAACGGCCCTGC
>JBDTMS010000541.1:0-3776 GCA_039934195.1 Betaproteobacteria bacterium | reverse complement strand
CTGGAGCAGATTTCGGCCTACCTCGACGCGGTCAAGACCGCAGACAATCTCAAGCCGAGACGCGCGCTGGAAATCGTCGATCTGCTCGACCGCACCGCGCGCCCGTTGCAACGACGCTTGACGCAGGACTACATCGCCGAGACGCACCGCCTCACCAAGTTTCAGAAAGCGCGCCTGTGGGCATCGGTCCACAACTATGCGACGCAGCTCACCGAAGGCTACCGGTTCTGCCTCGCCAAATACGAAGTCGGCGCAGTCGGTTCGCCGGCGCTCAAGCCCTACCTGCCTCGCATAACCTGCCGCGCGCTGCGCAGTTGCGCAGAACGGCTCAAGTGGACGCTGTTTCAATACAGCCCGATCGACCCGCAGGTTTGGCAAGATCTGGGCAGCCTCTACCAGCTGGCCGAATCGCTGCAGTTCTCGCGCACCAGTCTGCGTGTCTACCGCGGCGCCAAGAGCGAGTCCACTGCTGAGCGAGAATTACTGCGCGCCTTGATGCTGGCGATCTCGGTGCCTGAAGGCCTGTTTGCGGTGCAGATCCAGCTCACCGAACGCATTGTCGAACAGCTGAGCGGCCAATTTCTCATCGCGCCGCGTCCGGCACCCGGCATCCATTTCAATTTCGATGTTTCCGGTAACCAGCCGCCCGAGCGAATTTCCGCTAACGCACAGTTCAACTCGAGCTCGCGCTGCTTCGGACCGGGCGGCGCCGTCGCCGTAATCGAGAACATGAACCAATTTATCGAACAGAACGGCTTGCTGCCGCCCGATCTTCGCATCGCGCAGCATTCCGATGCGGGCCTGGTAAAGATCACGCTGGCGCACTTGTCGCGCTACTGGTCGCGCATGCTGCCGGAGCGCAAGGCGCGCCGCCGCCGCCAGGTCGAGCGCGTCACGGTCGTGCACGAGTATGAAGAAGTGGTGGCAAACGTCGGCGGCTTGTTCCTGGAATCGCCTTTCGTCAGCAACGACGAGGAATGGGTCGTCGAGAACGAAAGCGACGGCGGCTTCGGCGCGTTCGTTCCGTATCCGAACGGGGGCTGGATCAAGGTCGGCAACTTGATCGGCATTCGCCGCGAAGACGGCGTGGCCTGGGGCGCCGGCATCGTGCGCCGCGTCGCGATGGACGAGCAAGGTAATCGCCACGTCGGTATTCAAATGCTGGCGCGCGGCGGCGCGGCCGTGACCATCGCGGCTACATCGGTGAACGCAAAACCGAACGCCGCGGCCGAGGGCGAGGTTTGTGTGCTGCTGCCTTCGGGAAATGCGCACAGCGGCGAGGCGGTCCTGCTGATGCGAGCGAATTTCTATTCCCCATCGCGCAACCTGCTGATGCGTGCGTACGATCGAAAATATCTGCTGTTTCCGCTCGGCACTATAGAGAAAACCGGCGAGTTCGACGTCGCGCGCTACCGGATTCTCGAAGAGCTGCACTAAGCGCCTCGCGCTTTCCAGATCGGGCGCCTATTCCAAATCATCTATGTTGCGCGGCCAGCTTTTCTTTAGCAGTCGCGAGAGCGAGCGGTCCGCGAGGATGCGGCCGCCGGTCTGGCAGCGTGCGCAATAGTTGGTCTCGTTCTCCGCATAGACGATGCGCTGTACCGGCGAGCCGCACACGGGACACGGCTTGCGGAACCGCCCATGCACCGCCATCCCCTCGCGAAACGCAGTGACCTTCACCGGAAATTTGCCGTTCGCGTCGTTCTTCAATTGTACGATCCACTCGGTGAGCACCGCGCGGCACGCGTTGTACAGCCGCTCGATCTCCGCCGCGGTCAGCTGCTTCGTCATCGCGATCGGCGACAGCTGCGCGCGGTGCAAAATCTCGTCCGAGTACGCATTGCCGATACCATTGAACGTTCGCGGGTCGGTCAACGAACGCTTGAGTGTGTGATTTTCCGCGCTCAATCGCTGCGCGAACGTCGGCAGGTCCGCTTGCATTACGTCGAGTCCGCCGAAATCGAAAGGCGCGAGCTGGTCGCGCCCTTGCACGAGGTGCAGCGACGCGCGCCGCTTGGTGCCGGCCTCGGTGAGGACCAGCGTGCCGCTGGAAAATTTGAACACCGCGAGTCCGATGCGCCCGGGTGCCTTGCCGGCCTCGTCGCTCCAGCGTAGGCGACCCGCGATCATCAGGTGCAGCACAAGGAACAAATCGCCTGCCAATCCGATCACGATGCGTTTGCCGAGCCGCTCGAGCGAGACGACGCGCTTGCCTTCGGCCGCGCTGATCGCGGGCGCCACGCTGCGTAATAGAAATGGACTCAAAATTTGAATACGCTCGAGCTGCTGGCCGAGAATTCTCGCGTCCAGCGCGTCGAGGTAGGTGACGATGTCGGGCAATTCAGGCATCGCGCAAGGATAACTGCAACCTCGTGCAGTCGCCCGCGTGCCCACGCCGAAGCGAGTGCAGCGCGCTGCAGCTCGCTTACGGCACGATGGCCGAGGGCATGCGCTCGAGGATCAGATTGGTCTTGCGTTCCAGCCACGGCGTGTTGCGGCTGCGATCGTAATAGCGCGGCTTCGGCACCATGGCGGCGAGGTGCGCAGCCTCCCACGCATCGAGATTCGCAGCGCTTTTCTTGTAGTAGTGCTGCGCAGCCGCCTCGGCGCCGAACACCCCGTTACCCCATTCGATGATGTTGAGATAGATCTCGAAGATGCGGCGTTTGCTCATCACCGCCTCGATCATCACGGTGATCACCGCCTCTTCGAGCTTGCGCGCCGGGCTGCGTCGTCCCGATAAAAACAAATTCTTGGCGAGCTGCTGACTGATCGTCGAGCCGCCTGCGACGACTTTGCCTTTCTTCAGATTTTTCTCGTACGCCTTCTGAATCGCATCCCAGTCGAAGCCTTCGTGCTCCATGAAATTCGCGTCTTCGGCGGCGACCAGCCCGCGCTTGAGATTGACCGAGATCTTGCTGTAGGGCACCCAGCGATGGCGCAGCTTGGCCTCGGGGTTGCGGTCCTGCATGACCTCGAGCCGCTGGTCCATGAATGCGCTGGTCGACGGATCGAACCAACTCCACCACAGGACGTGCGAGAAAATCCAGAGCTGATAGATCACCAGCAGGCCGAGCACGACCAGCGCGCCGCGCCCGACCCAGCCCCAAAGCTTTTTGGTCATCGGGACCGCAGAGCTTCGATAACCGGACCGGTTTGCGGACGCACGCCGCGCCAGATGAAAAACGATTCGGCCGCCTGCTCGACCAGCATGCCGAGACCGTCGGCCAGACGTGCCGCGCCCTGATTCATGGCGAGCTGCAAGAACGGCGTCAGCGCCGTGCCGTACATCATGTCGTACGCCAGCGCATCCCCGGAGAACACGCCTTGCGGCACATCGGGAACGCTGTTGCGCAAACTCGCCGAGGTTGCGTTGATCACTAAATCGAACGAGTGGCCGTGCAGGTCGTAATAGGTGCTTGCATGCAGCAACGGGTAATTGGCAACGCCGCCGGACAAAGCAGCGACGAGATTTTGCGCTTTCTCGAGCGTGCGATTCGCGACGACGAGACGCGATGGCTTGGCGGACAACAGCGGCAGCAGTGCCCCCTGTGCCGCACCCCCGGCACCCATCAGCAAGACCGAGCGACCGTCGATGGCAAACCGCAGGTTGTCTTGAATATCGCGCACCAGCCCAACGCCATCGGTGTTGTCGCCGTAGAGTTCTGTACCTTCGAGCTTGAGCGTGTTGACCGCTTGTGCGCTCTGCGCACGCTCGCTCAGCAGCGATGCCAGCGCAAACGCTTCGAGCTTGAACGGGACGGTGACGTTGAGTC
>JBDTMS010000540.1:0-3777 GCA_039934195.1 Betaproteobacteria bacterium | reverse complement strand
AGGCGAAGAACGGCGCGATCACGTCGCGGTGGAAGACGTTGCGCGGCTCGCGGTGCAGATGCTGTTACGCCGGAGCCACGGTGCGCTCAATGCGGTGACGGGTGTGTCGACCAGCTTCCATGACATCGCGCGCATAGTGGCAGGCCAGTTCAAGCCGTCTGCAAAGGTGACGTCGGTGCCGCGCCCGGGACCGCGTCCGCATCTGGTTCATCGCTTCTTCGACATTACCGGTTGCTACAAGGCATTTCCGGAATTTCGCTTCGAGCTTCTCGCCGATGGGCTTGCTCGGGTGCACCGCGAACACCCGGTTGTTTAGTGGAATAATGCGAAGCATCAATGTGACGCCAAAATATGCCCATCGTCGATAGTTTTTTCACGCTAGAGGAAGCCGAGCTCAGCCGGCAGTTCATGGCCGAGGGATACGTGATTCATGAGGTTGACGATCGCGGAGCGCTCGATGAGCTGCGCGCGGAGGTCGTGAAGCTCGTGTGTCGCCAGCTAGGCTGCGGGTTGCCGGCCGACGATGGCGCATTTCTAGACGCAATTCACGAACAGGTTCGCCCCGAGAAGTTGAATGACCTGCGATTGTTCGTGTTCCGTGCGCTCAATGAGCTGAAGTGGATGCGCCCGACTTTCTATTCGATCGGACGGACCCTGCTGGCGGCGCTTGTCGGTAATGAATTGGCGATGCAGAACCGGGTGAATTTGTCGATTCAGATGGCGCATGACGACAGCTCGCTGCTCGATCTGCATTCCGACGTTTACGGCGGCGAAACACCGTTCCAGGCCGTACAGTGGCTGCCGCTGGTAGACGTCTCGGAAACCAAGTCGATGTTCATTCTTCCTCAGGCAAAGACGAAGGTCGTTGCGCAAAATCTGAACAGTCTGGGAGAGCAGGGAATGAGCGCAATTTACGAGAGCGTCAAGGGAGACTTGGTTTGGCTCAACGTTCCCTATGGCAAGGTGCTCATCTTCAATTCCAGCTGCCTGCACGGGAACATCGTGAATAAGACGGCTACGACGCGCTGGTCGCTCAACTGTCGCTTTACCGGTTTGTTTACGCCATACACCAGCTACGAGAAGACCCTTGGCTCGTTTTATCTACCCATTACCACCCGCGCAGCGAGTCGGGTCGGCATGCGCTACGAGCAGCCCGGCGGGTTCGAAGAATGATGAGCACGGCGACGCGCAGCGGCTATCGAGGTTACGTCACATCGCGCGAATTCGGCGGTGCCCGCATCCCGGTTCCAGTGCAGTCGCTGGTGCTGCGCGACTATTGCTCGCGCAAGGGGCTGATGTACAAACTGCACCTCAACGAGAACATGTTTCCGCATTCGTATCTCGTGTTAGAAGGGCTGGTACGCAACCTGAGCGCATTTGAAGGAATTCTGATGTGCAGCATGTATATGCTGCCGCAGCGCGCAGAACGGCGCCGGAAAATTTACCGTCGGATATTCGAGCAAGCGGCCGAACTCCACCTCGTCCTCGAAGACATCATTCTCAGGAACATCGCGGATACCGAGGCAATCGAGGAGGTGCTGTCGGCAGCAAATCTGCTGCCCCTTTGTCCGACGCGCATCCCGGAAGACTTGATCGGATCCGATTGGTAAGCGGCGGCGCATCCAGCGTGATGCACGTACTCATTACCGGCGCAGGGGGCTTCATCGGAAGCGTAACGACCCGCGCTTTCCTCGCCAGCAACTGGCATGTCACGGCTGTTTGCCGAACACCGCGGCCCACGCGTCTGCCGCGCCATGCCCGCTTGCACATCGTCGCGACAGATCTTAGGCAGTACCAGGACTTGCCGGGCCATTGTGACTATCTTGTGCATTGTGCGGCCGACGTGCCTGCCTATTGCGCGGATGAACGAGAGCTCTATCGCAGCAACGTCGAGGGTATGCAACGTCTCCTTGATCGAGCAACCGCCGCGGGCGTGCGTCGTATCGCATACCTGTCGTCAATGGCGGTGTACGGTACAACTTCCGTCGCGGTCGTGGGCGAGAACACGGCGCTGGCCGAACCGGGCATCTACGGCGCATCGAAGCTGGAGGGCGAAAGGCTGCTGGCCGATTGGGTTGCTAGAAGCGGCGCTGCCGGTGTCTCTATTCGTCTGCCTGGCGTGGTCGGGGCAGGTGGCCGCAATAATTTTCTCTGCGATTCGCTCCAACGCATCATCGCCGATCAGGCCGTCGATGCTTCGCACCCAGGCGCACTTTTCAACAACGTTGTGCACGTCGACGATCTGGCTCAATGGATCATCTCGCTCGCGGATCCGATGCCGGTCGGCCACACTATTCTCACGATTGCGGCCCGCGAACCCCTCACCATCCGCAACACGCTGGAGCGCCTATATGAGCGCGCGGGACGCAAGCAGCAGATCGACTGGAAAGACAGTACGAGAATGCCATTCGTTATCGCCTACGATCGCGCCCGCGCGCTTGGGTACTCAGCCGCGACGGTCGCCGACAGCATCGATCGGTTTGTCGCGCAGACGTTGGCGCAAACTGCAAACTAGCACGCCGCGAGGTCCGACCCTTGTCCTTCAATCAAGCTCGAAAGCGGTCTTGTAGTCGAGCTTGAGCGCGGGGTTTTGCTCTTCCTTGCGAAGGAAGCAGTTCTCTACCACCAGCACTTCGATCTCTGAGCCCATGAAGCATCGAAATGCATCCTCGGGCGTGCAGACGATCGGTTCGCCGCGCACGTTGAAGCTGGTGTTGACCAGTACTGGGCACCCGGTGCGCGCCTTGAAACGGGTCAGTAGCGCATGGTAGCGAGGATTGGTTTCCTGGTGCACAGTCTGTATTCGCGCGGAGTAGTCGACGTGGGTCACTGCAGGGATGTCGGATCTCGGCACATTGAGTTGCTCGATGCCGAACAGCGCACGTTGCGCGTCCGTCATCTCGCGGCGGCGCTCTTTCTTCACGTCAGCGACGAGCAGCATGTAGGGACTGCTGCCATCGATCTCGAACCAATCGCTCGCATCCTCGTGCAGCACCGAGGGCGCAAACGGACGAAAGCTCTCCCGATACTTTACCTTGAGGTTGAGCGTCTTTTGCATCTCCGGAGAGCGTGGATCGCCGAGAATCGAGCGCGCGCCCAGTGCTCGTGGACCGAACTCCATGCGGCCCTGAAACCATCCGACAGCGTTGCCTTTGGACATCGCGTCGGCGGTTAAATCCAGCAGTTCGTCTTCATCCATGACGCTGAACTTCGCGCCTGCTTCGCGCAAGCGCAATTCGACGTCGGCCTGTGAGAAACGCGGACCCAGGTAGCCCCCAGACATGCCGTCTGCGTCGGGGGTGGCGTTTCGGGGCTGACGCAAATCGTGGTGATAGAGCCCGAGTGCGGCTCCGACCGCGCCGCCTGCATCGCCCGCCGCCGGCTGAATCCAGATGTTTTCAAACGCACCGTCGCGCAGCACCTTGCCATTGGCGACGCAGTTCAGCGCGACGCCCCCGGCGAGACATAAGTTGCGCATTCCCGTCTCGGCGGCGAGCGAGCGGGTAAGGCGCAGGACCACCTCCTCGGTGACGGCCTGGATCGAGGCTGCGATGTCCATATGAAACTGCGTCAACGACTCATCTGCCTTGCGCGCCGGCTGTCCGAACAACGCGTCGAACCGGGCGTTGGTCATCGTCAGACCGGTGCAGTAATCGAAGAACGCCTGGTCGAGCCGGAAGGTGCCGTCCGGCTTCAGATCGATCAGGTTCTCGAGGATGGTGGCGACATGCTTGGCTTCGCCATAAGGCGCCAGTCCCATAAGCTTGTATTCGCCCG
>JBDTMS010000539.1:0-3779 GCA_039934195.1 Betaproteobacteria bacterium | reverse complement strand
CGATTTCGCGCAAGGTTATCTTGCCGTCGCGGCTCAAGCTGCGTACCGCTGCCCGCATTCCTTGCATGCCCTGCACTTCCAGTTTCTCCAGCGGCGCATCTAGCGAGCGTGGCGAAGTCGAAATTCATGTGGCTGGACATGGTCGACAATCCGACCAGCGGATGAACCAGCGCGTTGTGTGCGTTGCCGCCACATCGCGTGGCTGTGTGCGCCGTTGCCGGGGTGACCAATGCGGAGGTGAATCGTGCGAGTGGTCACGGCAAATGCGTTGAGCGCCCGTTAGAGTTGGCCAACGATGGTGTTCTTTAGTTGCATAAGCGCCGCATCCGCCCGATCGCCCAGCCGGCCCAATCTGGCCATCTCAACGTGCAGTGTGCCGCGATGCGGCTGCAGGCCCATAACGCGATCGGCAAGATATAGCGCTTCGTCGATGTCGTGCGTGACGAGCGCCACGACGATCGAATGACGGATCGCGATTCGCAGGGAGAAAATCCTGTAACAACCCAGGTTGCGCAAACAACGCTCGCACGAGTCCGACACGTTGCGCCATCCGGCCCGAGAGATATTTGGGCAGCAGCCTCTTCGGGATGCGCGATCGTCCAGCGGCGGCCGCGCTCGTAGACGGCGAGTGCGCGACGCAGTGCGTCGGGATGCGTCTGCACGAACTTCTCGCTCACGATCAAAAATCCGTATCTGTTGAAGTCGACGTTGCGGTAAAGAAGAGGTCGACCCTGCTTCGATCTCGCTCGCCGCCACATGCGGATCGAGCCCGGCCTACGCGCCGACCGTGGGCTGCTCCAGCGCAACTCTGCAGGGGAGAGATCTATTCCGTTGTCTACAACGCCGAACACCGCTGGTTTTACTACTCGCGAATAAATGTGGACGAGGCGCTTTTGCTCAAATGCTATGATGGCAGAGGACGGCCGCGCGGGTTTCGCGCCGCATAGTGCCTTCGAGGATCCAACCACGCCGCCGGATGCAGCGCCGCGCGAGAGCATCGAGTTGCGACCCTTCGTGTTATATCCGGACTGACTTTCAATCTGGAGAGTCTATGAGCATGGTCGTGAACGAAGTTCTGAAGGCGAACGAACGTACGCCGCCGAGTTCGGCGATAGAGGCAAGCTAGCGTTGCCCCGGCTCGCCGCTTCGCCATTCTGACCTGCATGGACGCGCGTCTGCATCCATCCAAATTCCCACCGCCGATGCTTGGCGCTACCGAAACCGCCCGCGGGCTAATAACCGGATCACATTAAGACCAAAGATCTAGTTCGTTCGAATTTTTCGTGCGGTCCGGTATCGTCCAAAACGCAGGAAAGGTGGCTCAGCAGCAAGATGTCCTTCGAGCTGCGGGCATCACAAAAAGAGAAGTATGGATTTCCGCAAGGCGCTGATTGCCGCTTTTGTGTCGGCTGTCGCGGTTTGGGGGCCAGCGGCATCGGCAGAGGTAACGCTGCTCAATGTTTCGTACGACCCCACGCGCGAGTTGTATCAGGATTTCAACACGGCGTTTGCCAAGCATTGGAAACAAGCAACCGGAGAGACGGTTGTGATCAAGCAGTCGCACGGAGGTTCTGGCAAGCAGGCGCGTGCCGTTATCGATTGCCTGCAAGCCGATGTGGTGACCCTGGCGCTCGCGTACGACGTCGATGCGTTGTACGAGCGCGGCAAGCTGGTCCCGAAAGATTGGCAGAAACGTTTAGCGAGCAACAGCGCGCCCTACACCTCGACGATCGTATTCTTGGTGCGGAAGGGCAACCCGAAAGGGATCAAGGATTGGGATGACTTGGTAAAGCCCGGCATTTCGGTGATTACGCCGAATCCGAAAACATCGGGCGGCGCGCGCTGGAACTATTTGGCGGCGTGGGGTTATGCGCTGAAGAAGAGCGACAACGATCCGGCGAAAGCGAAGGACTTCGTTGCGCGCTTGTTCAAGAACGTGCCGGTGCTCGATTCCGGCGCACGCGGGTCGACGGTGACATTCGTCGAGCGCGGTATTGGAGATGTGCTGATCGCGTGGGAAAACGAAGCGTTTCTCGGCGTGAAAGAACTCGGCGCAGGCAAGGTGGAGATCGTGGTGCCGTCGGTCAGCATTCTCGCGGAGCCGTCGGTGACCCTGGTCGACAAGGTCGTCGACAAACGTGGTACGCGAAAAGTCGCACAGGCGTATCTCGACTATTTGTACTCGCCTGAAGGACAGGATGTGGCGGGACGCAATTTTTATCGGCCGCGGCTCGAAGCGGTGGCCGGCAAGTATGCAAAGCAGTTTCCGAAGGTAAGTCTGTTTACCATCGATGAAGTATTCGGTGGTTGGCAGAAAGCCCAGAGCGCGCACTTCGCGGACGGGGGCGTATTCGACCAAATTTACCTGGCTGGTCGTTAGTAGCATTTACGCTGATTTCCCTTTTTGCTCAGCGCCAGCCTGCCACTGGTGCCGAGCAGCGCCGGTCCGGCGGACAACTCGGACCGGCGCATTTGTTTCCGGCGTTTGTTTTCGAGGATGCGAGAGTGACAGCAAACCGATGGACGCGGCGATGTTATACGCGCGAAGGCTCAGCAGAAATACGCGAGCTGCGCTCGGTGCAACATTGATTGCAGCGACGTGACATCGATTGCAGCAGAGACAATGATTTTCAGCAGGAGCACCGAGCATGATTACTTTGGACCAGGTCCATAAGACCTATACGTCCGACACGGGCGCCATCGCAGCGGTGGCGCCGACTTCACTACAAGTGGAGCGCGGTGAGATTTTCGGAATCATCGGACGCAGCGGCGCGGGCAAGTCCACCCTGTTGCGCCTCATCAACCTGCTCGAACAGCCAACCGGCGGCCGTGTGTATGTCGACCGTCAAGAGATTACCAGCCTCGAAGGCTCGGCATTGCGTTCAGCGCGCCGCGCGATCGGCATGATCTTTCAGCACTTCAATCTATTGCACAACCGCAGCGTCCTGTCGAACGTCGCAGTTCCGCTCGAAATCGCCGGCGCCTCCGGCGCAGAGGCGGGCAAGCGCGCCGCCGAGTGCTTGGAGTGGGTCGGATTGGGCGACAAAGCGCACGCGTATCCGGCGCAATCGTCCGGTGAGCAAAAGCAGCGCGTCGCCATCGCGCGCGCGCTCGCGCCGAACCCCAAGGTTCTGCTGTGCGATGAGCCGACCTCCGGGCTCGATCCGCACCCGGCAGAAAGCATCCTTACGACCTTGCAGTATGTGAATCGCAGTCTGGGCGTGACTGTGGTCATCGTCACGCAGTCGCTCGAGGTCGTTCGTCGCATTTGCAATTCGGTCGCGATCATGGAGCGCGGCAGGATCGTTGAGCATATCCGCCTGGCGGATTTGATGGTTGCTCCGCGCAGCGAGCTTGGCCGGCTTCTGTTCGCACGTCCGGCTGCGCCGAAGGATGAATTGAAGATCGGTGTGCCCGAGAAGCTGGCTTATGCTTGAGGGCACGATTGCCGGCGCGGCTATGTCGAGCGTGCTGTTGTTGTCCGGCCGCGCAGGTGCGGCCGCCAACGAGATTCGCATCGGCGCAACTGCGGGTCCGTACACCGATCAACTCAAGCTCGGCATCAAGCCGTGGCTGGAGAACAAGGGCTACACGATCAAGGTCGTCGAGTCCAACGATTACGTACGGCCCAACATCGCGTTGTCGGAAGGCGATCTGGAAGCCAACCCGTTCCAGCACACTGCCTATCTCAATCGATTTGCATCGGAGCACAAGCTCGACCTGACGCCGATCATCGCGGTACCGACGGAGCCGATTGCGATCCATTCGAAAAAGCACAA
>JBDTMS010000538.1:0-3779 GCA_039934195.1 Betaproteobacteria bacterium | reverse complement strand
ATCGAAGTCCGCGTTGGCCAGCAGCGGTAGAATCAGTGCGAGTCCTGCCAGAAACTGCTTATACACCCTCACCTCCGTTTTATCGCGGCTCGAGCTTCCAGCCGATGGGCTCGATTGTATCGTTCAATCGCCGGCGCGATATCGACGTGCGCCACACCCGGCCCATTTAGCCTTCAGATTAGTCCGGCAGCGATGTTGATGGTCAGCGCGAGCAAGGTCGTATTGAAGAAAAACGCGATGACGCCATGCACCAACACCAGTCGACGCATCGGACTCGAGCTGACTACTACATCGGACGTTTGCGCGGTCATTCCCAGCACGAACGCGAAATACAGAAAATCGACGTAGTCCGGTTCCTTGTTGCCGGGGAACTCCAAGCACACGCCCTCGTCGCCGTCCTGCGCGTAGAACGCGTGCGCATAGTGCAGAGCAAATGTCGTGTGTACGATGCACCAGGAGATAATGATCGTGATCGCCGCCAAGGCGAGTTGCGAACCGTGAATATGTCGTTCGACCTCTTTCGCACCCATCAGCTCGATCAGAATCGCGGCTAGGCTCGCCACCGATGAAATAATCGTGAGCACCAGTACCGCCACAGCGCCGTCATCCTGCTGGTCTGCCTGCGCGCGGATGCCTCTGACGTTGGCTTTGAGCATCATTGTCCAGGCAAGCAGCAAGTACAGGCTGGCACCGACATCCCAGGCGATCAGCGCGTGCACGGTCCCGGAAAAATTTCCCGGCAGCAATGCTGCGAGCGCGAGCCCGACCAAGCTCGCCGTCGCCAGCCGCGGCCGCAGGCGGATGTGGCGGATCACAGCGCTGAACATTCGACGCGTCTCCAAGGGGATCTGCTCGGCTAAACAACGCGGGCAGTCAGGCGTGCGCTAGGTACGCACAACGAGCATCAGAAACGCGACAAACAGAATCAGGTGCACAGCGCCTTGCAAGATGTTGGTGCGGCCGCTGGCGAAGGTGACCACGCTCAGCAGCAAGGCGAGCAACAGCATCGTCTGATCTGCGCCCTCGACGCCCAGCACCACGGTGTGGTCGGTCAGCAGCCCGACGACGAGGACCGCCGGAATGGTCAGTGCAAGCGTCGACAGCGCCGACCCAAGCAGAATATTCACCGCGCGCTGCATTTCGTTCGCCATCGCCGCACGAATGCCGGCCATGCCTTCCGGAGCGAGCACGAGTATCGCCACGATCAGACCGCCCAGCGCCGGCGGCGCGTGCCGACGCTCGAGTCCCAGATCGAGCAACGTAGCCAGTTTCTCTGCGAGAAAAATGACCAGCACGAGGTAGCCGATCAAGAATGCGGAATGGAATAGCACGCTGTGGCCGTTCTTCGCACTGGCGGCGGATTTGAATCCTGGGTCTACACCCGCCCCTTCGGAGGAGACAAAATAGTTTCGATGCCGCGTGGTCTGGATCAGCAGGAACAGTAGATATAAACCCACCGCAACGATGATCAGGAAAACTTCCAGCGGCAGCGCGAAAACCGGCCGGCCGGCTTTGGCTTCCGTGTAGTTGGGCATCACCAGACCCAGCACCGCCAAGGTGATGGCGACGCTGAGAAACGCGTTGGTTCCCTGCAAGTTGTACTGCTGCTCGCGATGTCTCAAGCCGCCCATCAGCAGCGCCAGCCCAAGCAAGCCGGTAAATACGATCATGATCACCGAGAACATGGTGTCGCGCGCGAGGGTCGGATTGTTCGCGCCTTTGAGCATCACCATAACGACCGTGAAGATCTCGACACTGATAACCGAAAGCGTGAGGATCAGCGTGCCGTAAGGTTCGCCGAGGCGCGACGACAGATTTTCCGCGTGACGCACCACCGCTCGCGAGGCCACAAGAATCAGCACGAACAGACCGATGAACGCAGCCAGCGACTCCGGCCCGCTGCGCAGGTAGCTCACCCAGTCATCGCCGAGAGCAAGGAAGCCGAGCACGACGGCAAGCGCAGTAAGGAACAGCGCCTCGGTCTTGACGAGGTGTGCGAGGGCGGTGGATACGTCGCCCTTTTCCACGCTCGGAACTATGGGCTCGACTGTGTCCGCCGATTGATCCTTCATGAGGCCGATTTGAGCAACGTCGCCGCCAGAGCCGCGAATACGGCGAGTTGCGTGAACCGGCTAGTAGCGGGCATCTTCGGGCTTCCCGCCCTGCGGCCAGTCGTAGTCCTTACCAGCGAAATCGGGACGCGCTTGCTGGGTGAAATACGCCGCGACGTCGAACGCTTCCTGATCGGTGAGTGTGCCGCCCTGACCGAGTGGCATGTTGGACTTGACGAACGCCGCCGCGGTGTTCAATCGCGCCAGACCAGCGCCGATGTTGAATGAGCGTGCGCCCCAGAGCGGTGGAAATAGCGTCTCGCCGTGCTCGGCGTACGCACCCTGACCGTCGGCGCCGTGGCACACGGCGCATTTTTCCGCATAGATGCGTTTGCCGTTCGCGGTATCGGCAGGGTGCGGGCTGACGACGCGTACAAAGCCGCGGCCGGGTCCGTTCTGTCCGGTCGGCACATTGCGCGAGATCCATTGCATGTACGCCTGGATGTTACGCATTTCAGCGCCGTCGAGCGGCAGCCTGCGCCCGTTCAACGATCGCTCGAAGCAATCGTTGATGCGATCTGCGAGCAGATTGACTCGGGCGTTGCGGCTGCGATATTCCGGAAAGACTCCCCAGATGCCGACCCAGGGCGACGCATTCGGTGTGCGTCCGCCGTCGAGATGGCAGCTCGTGCAGTTCAACGCGCTGCCCGCATAACCCGCTGCATATTTTGGGCTCTGCGTCACGATCAGCCAGCCGGCTTTCACGGCGTTGCCGAACGGCCCAACGGGAATCCCTTCTGGCGCAGACCAGGTCGGCAGCGCAGGCGTTTGCGCACGCGCCAGGGGCAGTACGCCGAGCAGCAATACCGCGCAGACAATCCAGGCTCGGTTCGTACTGGACGTCGTGATGCGCCAGTCATGGTGTTGGGGCGCGTGGTGGTTGGCCGCATAACTATTGCCCGAGGTGCCCCGCGTTCCACGACCGCGGCGTCGCAGGCAGCGTGCTAATATTCTCGTCATCTTCAGTCAACTCCTGTTATCGCGTGATCGGCCTCACAATCAACGGCGAACCGCGCAGCTTCCACGCTCCGCTTACGGTGTCGCAACTGATCGAACAGCTGGATCTGAGCGGCAAGCGCATCGCGCTAGAGCGCAATGGCGACATTGTTCCGCGTGGACGCTTTGCAGAACAACCGCTGCACGACGGCGACCGGCTGGAGATCGTCGTGGCAGTCGGCGGCGGCTGACCGCATTCGCGAAAGTATCGACCGCATCACGCGCGCTTACCTGGGCCACCTTATGGATCAATTCGTCATCGCAGGCAAGCCCTACGGTTCTCGCCTGCTGGTTGGAACCGGCAAATACGTTGACTTCGACCAGACGCGCGCCGCCATCGAGGCGAGCGGCGCGGAGATCGTTACCGTCGCGATCAGGCGCACGAACATCGGCCAGAATCCGAACGAGCCGAGCCTGCTCGACGTCGTGCCGCCGAGCCGCTACACGCTGCTGCCCAACACCGCCGGCTGCTACAACGCGCAGGATGCGGTGCGCACCTTGCGCCTCGCGCGCGAGCTGCTCGACGGCCGCACGCTGGTCAAACTCGAAGTGCTCGGCGATCCGCATACGCTGTATCCCAACGTGATTGAAACGCTGGCTGCTGCGGAGCTATTGGTCAAGGAAGGTTTCGACGTGATGGTGTACACGTCGGACGATCCGATTATCGCCAAG
>JBDTMS010000537.1:0-3783 GCA_039934195.1 Betaproteobacteria bacterium | reverse complement strand
GGTCCCGACGGCGTCAAGACGACCGATGGTTTCGTGACCGGCATGTTCACGAAAGAGTATCCGCGCGAGGATCTCGCGTGGGTGATGGAGCAGAATCTGAAAATGCCGCGCGAGTACGCCGCCCGCTTGCTCTACGATCATGCGACCAATGATTGGCGCGATGTCATTCCGCACATCAACATTCCGACGCTGGTCGTCGGTGCGAAGTCGAGCCTGGTCGGCTGGAAATCCCAACAGTGGGTTGCCAGTCAGATCCCCGGCGCGCGCGTAGAAATCTTCGAAGCGGACGAGGGCGGCAATCACTTCATGTTCATGGAGAACCCGAAGAAGTTCAATCGCATCGTCGAAGAGTTCATGGGCTGACCTTCAAGTTATCTTTTTGCCGGCGCCGCGCGACGAAGCGCTGCGTCGGATTGCAGCACGAAACCGATTGAGCGCTCGACGGATTTGCCGCATGCGCTGCGAAAGGTGCATTATTCGAACGAGACGACGATAAGGTCACATCAGTGGGGGAGGAGATGATTGCAGGCAACTTTCAGCGTCGCCGTTTTTTGCGGGCGTCCGCAGCGGCATCGGTCGCCGCGCTCGCAGCACCTTACATCAGCACATCGCATGCGGCGGGAACCCTGTCGGTGGGTTTCTGGGATCACTGGGTGCCCGGCGCCAATGACGTCCTCACCAGGCTGGCGAAAGAGTGGGCGGTGAGAGAAAAAGTCGACCTCAAAATCGACTTCATCACGTCGATGGGCAGCAAGATTCTGCTTACCATCGCTTCCGAGGCGCAGGCCAAATCCGGTCACGATCTCCTGGCGATACCGACCTGGTACGCGGCGAATCAGGCCAGCAATCTCGAGCCGATGGACGACGTCATGGCGCCGTTGATCGCGCAGCACGGCAAGGCCTTTTCAGTGGTCGAATATCTGGGCAAGCAAAACGGTCACTGGGTCGGCGTACCCGCGACACCGGGCACGCAGATGAAGCCGCCCTGTGCGCGCATCGATTTGTTTGCGCAGCACGCCGGGATCGATTTGTGCAAGATGTATCCGCCCAGCGGCGCACCCAACAAGGCTTTGGCCGACGCGTGGACTTGGGATGCATTTCTCGTCGCCGCGCAGAAGTGCCACAAAGCCGGTTATCCGTTCGGCCTTGGTCTAGGGCAAACGAGTGATTCCAGCGACTGGGCCGGCGCATTGTTCGCCGCGTACGGCGCCGAGCTCGTCGACGGGAAAGGCAACATTACCGTCAAGTCCGATGCCACCAAGCAAGTCCTCGAATACGCAAAGCGCCTGGTGCCATTTCTACCGCCGGACGTAACTGCATGGGACGACTCTTCCAATAACAAGTGGTTGATCTCCGGCAAGGGCGCACTGATCATGAATCCGCCGAGCGCTTGGGCGGTCGCCAAACGCGACAATCCGAAAGTCGCGGAGCAGCTCTGGACATTTCCATCGCCGCGCGGACCGAAGGGGCGATTTCAGCCGGGCCTGCCGTATTTCTGGGGGGTGTGGAAATTCTCCAAGAACAAAGCGGCGGCGAAAAGTCTGATCACGTACTTGTCGCAGCGTCCAGCGATCGAGCAGCTCGTCGCCGCCAGCGGCGGCTACGACATTCCCGGTTTTTCCGGTCTGCGCGGATTTAAGGAGTGGGCCGAACAGGGCCCGCCGAAAGGAACGATATACAACTACCCGCCGCGCGAAGATCAAGTCGTTTCGATTGCGGCGTCGCCCGCGCCCGCGGCGATCGGGAGCCAGATCTACTCGCAGGCAACGATTACCAAGATGATCGCGAAGTGTACTCAGGGCGGCGAGTCAATCGACAAAACCATCGCCTGGGCAGCCTCCGAGCTCGAAGGGTTCATGCGCACGTAGCGTCGGTTATTCACCGAAGTGTTTTCGCGCGCGATTTAAAATCACATACGACCATCGGTTGCGCATAGTGCCGGCTTCCCCACACGCAGATAGCAAATCCAACTTCGCGCCGACGTTAGATGGCGCAGACGCTCGCATGCAACGCACGCCCGCGCGCTCCCGCACGACGATGAAGAACCCGCGCACGACGATGAAGAAGTGGTTGCGGCGCAAATCGACCATTGCCGTAGCGATGGCACTGCCGCTGATGCTCGTCATCGGCCTGCTGGTGGTCTATCCCGCGTTCTATTCGATCTATCTCGCGACGCTCAACAAGTCGATGGAGCGCTTCGTCGGACTGAGCAATTTCAGCTTTCTGTTCACGCGCGAAACGTTCTGGATGGTTGTCCGCCAGTCGATCGTATTTGCGGTGAGCGCGGTGATCTTCAAGGCGCTGCTGGGTTTAGTCGTCGCACATTGCGTGCACAACGTACCGGCAAAGGGGCAGCGCAAATGGCGCGGGATGCTGCTGGTGCCGTGGGTAATTCCGCCCGCGATGAGCACGCTCGCGTGGCTGTGGTTGTTCGATCCGTCGTACAGCGCGTTCAACTGGCTGCTCGAAAGAATCGGGTTGTCCGGCATAAACTGGCTCGGCGATCCGCACTGGGCGCGCTTCGCAGTCATTCTGGTGAACGTCTGGTTCGGCGCGCCGTTTTTCATGATCATGTATCTGGCCGCGTTGAAATCGGTACCCGAGCAGCTCTACGAAGCCGCATCCATCGACGGTGCCAATGCGTGGCAAAAGCTCTGGTACATCACCTTGCCGATGATGCGCAACATCATCTCGATCACCGTGTTGTTTTCGTTGATCGTCACGTTCGCGAACTTCGACATCGTGCGCGTGCTCACCAACGGCGGACCGATCGATCAAACGCACGTGTTTGCAACCTGGGCGTTCAAACTCGGCATCGAAGGCAGCGATATTCCACTCGGCGCTTGCGTATCGCTGTTCATGTTCCCGATACTCGCGATCGCTGCGGTATTTATCTTGCGCGACATCAATCGGCGCGGCAATGAAGCCTGACGCAATCGAGGCGCCGCCGGGAGACCTCAGTACGCCGCCCGCGCGACGTAAGAGTCTGCGCGCCGATCGCCGCCGTGCGCTGGTGTGGTCGTACGTATTTCTGGCGGTGTTCGTGGTATTTTTCCTGACGCCGCCGGCGTACATGGTGGTGACCTCGCTGAAGACCAGTGCGGAAATCTCTGCGGCGAGCACGCCGTGGTGGGTGTTCAATCCCACGCTGGACAACTACATCGAGCTGTTGACGTCCTCGACGTATCTGACGTTCTTCCGCAACTCTGCGGTGATCTCTCTGCTGGTTGTCGCGATCACGATGCTGATTAGCATCCCGGCTGCGTTTTCGTTGTCGCGCATGAAATTCTGGGGGTCGGCGACGCTCGCGACCGGCGTATTTCTGACCTACCTGATTCCCGAGACGTTGCTGTTCATTCCATTGTTCAAGATCTTCGCGTATCTCAACGATCTCACCGGTATCGAATTCATCAATCACTGGTGGGTGCTGGTGATCATTTATCCGACGCTCACGGTGCCGTTTTGCACCTGGATCATGATCGGCTACTTCAGCAGCATCCCGAAAGAGCTCGACGAGGCCGCGCTGATGGACGGCGCCGGCTACTTTCAAATGCTGACGAAGATCTTCATGCCGGTTGCGCTGCCGGGTATCATCGCCGCGACGATCTTCGCGTTCACCGTTTCGTGGGCGCAGTTTCTCTATCCGCTCGCGTTTACCACGTCGGCCGATCAGCTCGTACTGCCGGTCGGCATCATCACGACCTTGATCAAGGGCGACGTGTTCAACTGGGGTCAGATCATGACCGGCGCTCTGCTCGGTGCCGCGCCGCCGCTCGTCATCTA
>JBDTMS010000536.1:0-3786 GCA_039934195.1 Betaproteobacteria bacterium | reverse complement strand
TGAGAATTCCGAAGTTCCACGCCCATCGGTCCTTCCGCACTTTCTTGCTCAGGTAATTCGCTTCCATCCATTCATCGAATTCATGCAACATGATGTTGGATAGCAGTGGGGAAATCACACCCCCTTGCGGAACACCTTCGCTTGCCGCGCGAAATAGACCCCGATCAACACAGCCCGCTTTGATGAACTTCCAGAGCAAAGTAAGGAAGCGCCAATCGGCAACACGTTTGCGGACGCCTTTCAGCAGCAGTCGATGATGAACCGTATCGAAGTAGCTGGCGAGATCACCTTCGATCACCCAGCGTCCCGCGGTACGTTCAGCGTCACTTTCCTGCAGCTGCATCTTGACCGTGCGTATCGCATGGTGAACGCTCCGAGCGGGTCTGAAGCCATAGGAAGCGCGATGGAAATCACTCTCCCAGATCGGCTCCATGGCCATCAGCATCGCCCGTTGCACAATCCGATCCCGAAGGCTTGGGATACCCAAGGGCCTCAGCTTGCCGTTTGCCTTCGGGATGTACACACGCCGCGCTGGTAGCGGCTGCGAGGACCGGAGCGCCAGCCCGAAATACTCCTCGTTGCGGACCTCGAGGTTGATCTTCTGCACTTGCGCGCCCTACGTGCCGGGCAGCGCCTGGATTTGACGCCGAAGGAATTCTCACTGCTATCCTTGCTGGCGCGGAGAACTGGCGAGGTGCTAGCCGGGCGCGATGTCGCGTCCTTCGTCAACGAGGCGTCGAAGCACATCGCGACCACGGTGAACCTGCCAACCGGCAGCTATGTCGAGTTTGGCGGCGCGGCCGCTGCGCAGTCGCGCTCGACCCGGGACCTGCTCGTGCACTCGGCTCTTGCGGGCATTGCGATTGTCCTGCTGCTCGCGACCGTCATCGGCAGTGCCCGAAATCTGTTGCTCGTGCTGGTCAATTTACCGTTCGCGCTGGTCGGTGGGGTGCTCACGGTATTCGCCTTGGGCGGCAACCTGTCGGTCGGATCGCTGGTCGGATTCGTCACGTTATTCGGCATCACACTGCGCAACTCGATCATGATGATCTCGCACTGGGAGCATCTCGTGACCGTTGAGGACATGCGCTGGGGACCCGAGGCCGTGATGCGCGGTGCCGAGGAACGGCTCGCACCCATCGTCATGACGGCGTTGGTGACGGCGCTCGGGCTTTTGCCGCTCGCGATCGGCAGCGGCGATCCGGGCCGCGAGATCGAAGGACCCATGGCGCTCGTGATCCTCGGCGGCCTGATTACATCCACCGCGCTCAATCTGCTCGTGCTGCCGGGACTGGCGCTGCGCTACTGGTCGTTTAGCGTGAACCAACCCATGCGCACTTCAACGGCGCGCGCGACTGGCTAAGAAACCCTAAGCCGCCATCGATCCTGCATTGCGCTTAAACGCAATTAGAACAGCGCGGCGGCACAGAACACCGCGCCGGCCTGAAACGTAACCGCTGCGCCAAGTTGATCCCAGAGTAACCCTGCCAAGGCGCTCGCGATCAGCATTGCCACTCCGCTGACGAGGTTGAAAAAGCCGTATGCGGTGCCGCGCAGATCGGCCGGCGCAGTATGAGCCACCATGCTCGCCAGCAAGCCTTGCGTGAGTCCCATATGCAGGCCCCACAGGGCCACACCCACCAAAACCACGGGCCAATGGTTGCTGTGAGCCAACACCAGATCGGCGGCGATCAACACCACAAGCCCAAGCGCCAGCAGCTTTGTATGGCTCATCGTGTCGGAGAGTTTGCCGAACGGATACGCCGACAGCGCATAGATCGCATTCGTCGTCACCATGATCAGAGGAACCCAGGCCACCGGCATACCGCCTTGTTGAGCGCGCAGCACAAGAAAAGCCTCACTGAAACGTGCAAGCGTAAACACGGCGCCAATCGCGACCACCCACCAATACGCGCTACCCAGCCGCTTTACGTTATTCCAGTGAATCGGGTTCGTCCGTTTGCCATCGCTGCGCTGTACGGGTTCGCGGACCGCGAACAGTATCAGCGCCACAGAAAGAATGCCGGGAATGACCGCGATCCAGAAAACCGCGCGGAAATTATTCGCCCAGAGCAACATCAGCGCGATCGCGAGCAGGGGACCGAGGAAGGCGCCCACCGTATCGAGCGCCTGTCGCAGACCGAAGGACGCGCCACGGAGCTGAGGCGGCGCGATGTAAGCGACAAGCGCGTCGCGCGGTGCACCGCGGATGCCTTTGCCGATGCGGTCCAATACCCGCGCGAAAAATATCATTCCGGTATCGGTGGCGAGAGCAAAGAGTGGCTTGCTAAAAGCACCCAGACCATAGCCGATGACGGCCAGCACTTTGCGCTTGACCAGATAGTCGCTCAAAGCACCGGAGAACACTTTGACGATCAGCGCCGTCGATTCCGCTACACCTTCGATCAATCCCACCGTGAGCGCGCTCGCGCCGAGCACCGTCACCATGAATACCGGCAGCAGGCTATGGATGAGTTCAGATGAGATATCCATCAGCATGCTGACGAAGCCTAATGCCCAAATGCTTG
The DNA here is from genome assembly GCA_039934195.1 of Betaproteobacteria bacterium. Classification (GTDB taxonomy): domain Bacteria; phylum Pseudomonadota; class Gammaproteobacteria; order Burkholderiales; family SHXO01; genus SHXO01. The sequence goes on along the minus strand of JBDTMS010000536.1, from coordinate 1,258 downwards.
CGGGGATCTGGCGCAGCGTGCTCGTGGTCTTGGAAGTCATGGCTCTTCTCTCCTGGTTGTTAGTCCTTGAGTTGCCACCGGGGACCAAGCCAACAAATACACAGTTTCTTCTTAACCTTAACGCCGATTCTGCCGCTCAGTTCCTTACCCGCCGAGATCTTTTTCGCTCCGTCCGACGAAGCTTTGCACTGCCACCGTCCCTCGCCCCAGTTACTAAGAGCGCCGCCATGCGGTGAAAAGCAAAACGTCCGGCTCTCGGAGCCGGACGTTTAGAAAGTCTAAATGGATGTTTTGCTTTAACGGATGCCGTCGCAGCAACAAGGACCGTTGCCACAGTACGCAGGAGCCGCCAGCGCCAGTTGCGGTATGCCGATCAAGGCAAACACGAACGCGAGAACCAAGATGGAACCTTCCCATTGTTGGGGTGAAAGGACTACCAGCTTTAGCATGTGCTGATTCTTTTTAGAAGCCATTGATGGTTTAAGTCAACAAATATGAAGGTTCTCGCCATCCGAGCGTCCGATTTATAAGGAGAATAGATGCAGCGTGCTATCGATGTGCTTTTGGTGGAAGACAGCGCCACCGACCTTGAATTAGCCATGCGAGCGCTTGAGCGATATCACATGGTGAAGCAGATTCACTCGGTTCGCGATGGCGAACAGACTCTTGATTTCATATTCGCCAAAGGCGCGTATTCCAACCGCACTGTGGGAACCGGGATAGGACTGATCCTGCTCGACCTGCATATGCCGAGGGTAGACGGTTTTGAAGTCTTGCGCGCCTTGGTTTTCGATCCACGAGCCAGTCACATCCCGGTGATCGTGCTCACCAGTTCAAATCACGGCCCCGACGTGACGGAGAGCATGCGACTTGGGGCGAAAGGGTACATGGTCAAGCCAGTGGATTTTCATAAGCTCGTCGAAACGGCGCGGCAGCTCGGTTTTCATTGGTCGTTGCTCGCTGGGCAGCCCGTTACGGCCACAGGATAGATTCGGTTATTTCATTAGTGGTATTTCCGTGGTAGAGCAGGGTCCAGAGAATGGCGCGATCACGGATACCTTTTAACGTATCGGCCGGCGGCGCAGTGAGTAGCTTGCGGGCCTGTTCATCGCCAAGCGCCGGCGTGCTGCCTTCGTTGCCATTGGCCATCGGCCGCTTGACGCCATCGACGGGATTGCCGCTGACGGCATTGCGCTCGCAAAGATAATCAAACAGCGATGACAGCGCCGAGAGCTTACGGTGGACACTGGCGGCCGCG
>JBDTMS010000535.1:0-3795 GCA_039934195.1 Betaproteobacteria bacterium | reverse complement strand
ACCGACATGAGCCGGGACCTGATCGAGAAGCTGCGCGCGCGCGATTTGAAGCGCATGAAGCTGAAGGACAAGGACCCGCGCGTCAACGAGCAGATCGATGAAATCGAGGAGATGACCTCGCGGCAGATCGCGGTGCTCGAAAAGATCACCGAAGAAAAGATCGGCAAACTGCGCAAAGGCGACGAGCTGCCTCCGGGCGTCATCAAGCAGGTAAAGTGCTATATCGCGATGAAGCGCAAGCTGTCGGTGGGCGACAAAATGGCCGGCCGCCACGGTAACAAGGGCGTGATCGCGCGCATCGTTCCGGAAGAAGACATGCCGTATCTGCCGGATGGAACGCCGGTCGAGATCGTGCTCAATCCGCTGGGCGTTCCCAGCCGTATGAACGTCGGGCAGATTCTTGAAACTCACTTGGGCTGGGCGGCGCAGGCGCTCGGTCTGCGGTTCGCGACTCCGGTCTTTGACGGCGCAACCGAGAAAGACATCAAGGCGCAGTTGAAAGAGGCGCGGCTGCCGAGTTCCGGCAAGATTCAATTGCACGACGGCATCAGCGGGCAACCTTTTGAACAGCCGGTGACGGTGGGCTACATCTATATGTTGAAGCTCAGCCACCTTGTCGACGACAAGATTCACGCCCGCTCCATCGGGCCGTATTCGCTGATCACGCAGCAGCCGTTGGGCGGCAAAGCCCAGTTCGGCGGCCAGCGCTTTGGCGAAATGGAAGTGTGGGCGCTCGAAGCCTACGGTGCGGCGTACGTGCTGCAGGAACTATTGACGGCGAAATCCGACGACGTTTACGGACGAGCCAAGATCTACGAAGCCATCGTCAAGGGCGAGGCCGCGGCCGAGCCAGGTGTGCCGGAAAGCTTCAACGTCCTGATCCGCGAGTTGCAATCGCTGTGTCTCGACGTGGAATTGATGAAGAAGCACACCGAAGTAATGGAAACCGCATTGGCGGCGGACTAACGAAAAGGAGCAAATTAATATGTATCGATCATCCCCTTACGATCGCGCGAATTTGATTGCCGACTTTGACTCCATTCGAATTTCACTAGCATCACCGGAGAAAATCCGGAGCTGGTCCCATGGCGAAGTAACCAAGCCTGAGACCATCAATTACCGTACTTTTAAGCCGGAGCGCGACGGGCTCTTCTGCGCCCGGATCTTTGGCCCTATCGCCGATTGGGAATGCTTGTGCGGCAAGTACAAGCGCATGAAGCATCGCGGCGTAATCTGCGATAAGTGTGGCGTGGAAGTAACTCTCTCGCGCGTGCGCCGCGAGCGGCTGGGCCACATCGAACTGGCAAGTCCCTGTTCGCACGTGTGGTTTTTCAAGGGACTACCGAGTCGAATCGGCTACCTGCTCGATATCACGCTGCGCGAGCTCGAACGCGTGTTGTACTTTGAAGCGTTCGTGATTGTCGATCCCGGCGAAGTGCCGGAGCTGAAGAAAGCCGAGGTCATCAGCGACGAGCGCAAGCGCGCGCTCGATCAGGAGTTCCCCGGCAAATTCGTCGCCATGATGGGCGCCGAGGGCATCAAGGAACTGCTGAAGAAAGTGGATTGCGAAGGTCTTAGCCTCGACATCCGCGAAAAGATGAAGACCGAGGTGTCACAGCAGAAGAAGCTGAAGTACGCCAAGCGCCTGCGTGTGGCGGAGAGTTTCCGCAAGTCGGGCAACAAGCCGGAGTGGATGATTCTGGACGTGATCCCGGTAATCCCGCCGGAGCTGCGTCCGCTAGTGCCGCTCGATGGCGGCCGCTTCGCGACCTCGGATCTCAACGATCTTTATCGCCGCGTTATTAATCGCAATAATCGCCTCAAAAAACTTATCGACCTGCATGCTCCCGATGTGATCGTGCGCAACGAAAAGCGCATGCTGCAGGAAGCTGTCGATGCTTTGTTCGACAACGGACGCCGTGGCCGCGTATTGCGCGGAGCCAACAATCGCCCGCTCAAGTCTTTGTCCGATACGCTGAAGGGCAAGCAGGGCCGCTTCCGGCAGAATCTGCTCGGAAAGCGCGTGGATTATTCCGGCCGCTCAGTGATCGTGGTAGGTCCGGAGCTGAAGCTGAATCAGTGCGGTCTCCCCAAAAAGATGGCGCTCGAACTATTCAAGCCGTTCATCTATCATCGCCTGGAGCAGCGCGGCCATTGCACCACCATCAAGCAGGCCAAGGAATTGGTAGAGCAGCAGGATCCGGTGGTCTGGGACATCCTCGAAGAAGTCATCAAAGATCATCCGATTCTGTTGAACCGCGCTCCTACGCTGCATCGCCTGGGCATTCAGGCGTTCGAGCCGGTGCTGGTCGAAGGCAAGGCCATTAAACTGCACCCGCTGACCTGTACTGCGTTCAACGCGGATTTCGACGGCGATCAAATGGCCGTCCATATTCCACTCTCGCCCGAAGCGCAGATCGAAGCTTCGACGCTGATGCTCTCGTCGAACAACATTCTGTCGCCGGCGCATGGCGCGCCGATCGCGGTTCCCACTCAGGACATGGTTCTCGGTCTCTACTACCTGACCAAGGCGCGTCCTGGAACCAAGGGCGAAGGCCGAATGTTTGCGTCCATGGACGATGTTTTGATTGCGCTCGAAATGGGCGAGGTCGAGACGCTGACGCCGATCAAGCTGCGCCATACCGGCAAAGTCATCGATCTGATCAAGGCTTTCGATAATCAGAACCTGATGCACACCGAGCCTATCGAGTTCGTGAAGCAATACATGGATACGACGGTCGGGCGCGTTATTTTGAATGACGTGCTGCCGGATGAGATGCCGTTCATCAATGGCTTGCTCAAGAAAAAAGGCCTCACGCAATTGGTGCAGTATTGTTACCTTAAGTTCGGGCTCACCATCACGGTGACCATGCTCGACAAGGTGAAGGCGCTCGGGTTCCTGTACGCGACGCGCGCGGGTATCTCCATCGGCATCGACGACATGATCGTGCCGGGCGAGAAGGCGGGCCTGGTGAAGGACGCCGAGAAGGCCGTGATCGAAGTGCAATCGCAGTATCAGGAAGGCGCGATCACGCACGGCGAACGCTACAACAAGATCATCGAGATCTGGTCCAAGGTCACGGAACGCGTTTCCGAAGAAATGTTTAAGACCATGGAAGAGGACGACCGCACCGGCCGCTACCTCAATCCGATTTACATCATGGCCGACTCCGGCGCGCGCGGTTCGAAACAACAGATCCGCCAGCTATCCGGTATGCGCGGGCTAATGGCCAAGCCGTCGGGCGAAATTATCGAGACCCCCATCACGGCTAACTTCCGCGAAGGCCTGAACGTGCTGCAGTACTTCATCTCGACCCACGGCGCCCGCAAGGGACTGGCGGATACGGCGTTGAAGACGGCCGACTCGGGCTACCTGACGCGCCGCCTCTGCGACGTGGCGCAGGACGTGATCGTCACCGAAGACGATTGCGGAACCAGTGACGGAATTTACGTCGAGCCGATTATCGAATCGGGCGAAATCATCGAGCCGTTGCGCGACCGTATTGTGGGCCGCGTGGCGCTCGAAGACCAGCTCGACTACGAAGGCAACATCATCGTCAAGGTCAGCGAAGAAATCACCGAGGACCTGGCGGCGGCGATTCAGGCGGCCGGTATCGAGCGCGTCAAGATCCGCTCGGTGCTGACCTGCGAATCGAAACGCGGTGTTTGCCAGCTCTGCTACGGACGCAATCTGGCAACGGGCCGGATGGTCGAACGCGGCGAGGCGGTGGGTATCATCTCGGCGCAATCGATCGGCGAGCCGGGCACCCAGCTCACCATGCGTACGTTCCACAT
>JBDTMS010000534.1:0-3804 GCA_039934195.1 Betaproteobacteria bacterium | reverse complement strand
AAGACCAAAATCGCCTGGCGCAATGGTCGGACACACTGAGCTTTCTCGCTCAGGTATATGCCGACCCGCAAATGCAGGCCGCACTGGCGAACCCCGATCTGACCAAAGAAAGCGCGGCGACATTGCTCCTTACTACGGCGTCCGACCGGGTCGACGATGCGGCACGAAATTTGGTGTTGCTCATGGCGCGCAACGATCGTCTCTCCGTGCTTCCGCAGACCGCGGCGTTGTATGACGAGTTGCGCGAGAAGCACGAGAACAAAGTGGAAGCCGCGATCCAGTCGGCGTACGCGCTGGACGATGCGCAGCTGAAAAATCTGGTGGCCCGACTGGAACAGAAGACCGGGCACAAAGTAGACGCCAGTGTCGCGATCGTGCCAGAGCTCATCGGTGGTGTTCGCGTACAGATCGGCGACGACGTATGGGATGCATCCGTGCGCGGACAGCTCGACGCGATGACCGCGGCCCTCGCCAGCTAACAACGCGCTATTCATCACGCAATTTTATTAGGGGTCAACCATGCAGTTGAATCCATCTGAGATCAGCGAGCTGATCAAAACCAAGATTCAGAATCTCACCGTCAGCGCCGAGATGCGGACGCAGGGCACGGTGGTATCCGTCACCGATGGTATCTGCCGTATCCACGGCCTCTCGGACGTGATGCAAGGCGAGATGCTGGAATTTCCGAACAACACGTTCGGCCTCGCGCTCAACCTGGAGCGTGACTCCGTCGGCTCCGTGGTTTTGGGCGAATACGAACACATCACCGAAGGCGACATCGTCAAGACGACCGGTCGCATTCTCGAAGTGCCGGTCGGTCCGGAACTGCTCGGGCGCGTGGTGAATGCGTTGGGTCAACCGATCGATGGCAAGGGTCCGATCAACGCCAAGGCCACCGACGTGATCGAGAAGGTCGCGCCGGGTGTGATCTGGCGCAAGTCGGTGTCGCAGCCGGTGCAAACCGGGATCAAGGCAATCGATGCGATGGTGCCGGTCGGCCGCGGCCAGCGTGAGCTGATCATCGGCGATCGCCAGACCGGTAAAACAGCTGTCGCGGTCGACACAATCATCAACCAGAAAGGCAAAGATCTCTTCTGCGTATACGTCGCTATCGGCCAGAAGGCATCGACGGTCGCCAATGTCGTGCGCAAGCTCGAAGAGTACGGCGCGATGGAATACACCATCGTCATCGCAGCAACGGCATCCGAATCCGCAGCGATGCAATACATCGCACCGTATTCCGGTTCGACGATGGGCGAATACTTCCGCGACCGCGGCCAAGACGCCCTGATCATCTATGACGATTTGACCAAACAGGCGTGGGCGTATCGCCAGATCTCGCTGTTGCTGCGTCGTCCGCCGGGCCGCGAAGCGTATCCAGGCGACGTGTTCTATCTGCACTCTCGCTTGCTCGAGCGCGCCGCACGCGTGAATGAAGCGTGGGTAGAACGCTTCACCGAAGGTGCCGTGAAAGGCAAAACCGGTTCTCTGACCGCGTTGCCGATCATTGAAACGCAGGCAGGGGACGTTACCGCGTTCGTGCCGACCAACGTGATCTCCATTACAGACGGCCAAATCTTTCTGGAAACGGATTTGTTCAATGCCGGAATCCGACCTGCCATTAACGCGGGCATCTCGGTGTCACGTGTGGGCGGCGCTGCGCAAACAAAAATCATGAAGCGCAAAGACACGGGCGGCGGCGTTCGCTTGGCGCTCGCGCAGTATCGCGAGTTGGCTGCGTTCGCGCAGTTCGCATCCGATCTGGATGAGACCACTCGCAAACAGCTCGAGCGCGGCCGCATGGTCACCGAATTGATGAAGCAACCGCAGTATCAGCCGCTGCAAGTGTGGGAAATGGCACTCACGTTGTTCGCCGTCAACGGCGGCTACTTCGACGATATCGACATCAAGAAAGCGCTGCTGGCTGAGCGCTCGATGCGCGATTACGTGAAGAGCACGAACCCCGATCTCGTCGGCCGCATCGACGAGAAGAAAGATCTCAGCGCCGACGATGAAAAAGTGCTGCAAGAAGTGCTCAAGGCCTGGAAGCAAAACGGCACTTATTGAAATGGCGTTTGCCGACATTCGCACACCTCAGCGCGCTTAGAGCCAAAGGCATTTATGGCGGGAACCAAAGAAATCCGCGTCAAGATTCGCAGTGTGCAAAACACGCGAAAGATTACCAAGGCCATGGAAATGGTCGCGGCATCGAAGATGCGCAAGGCGCAGGAACGCATGCGCATGGCGCGTCCGTACGCCGAAAAGATTCGAAACGTCGCAGCCCACATTAGCCACGCCAATCCGGAATATCGCCATCCGTTCCTGATCGAGCGCGATACGGTCAAGCGCATCGGAATCATCGTGATCACGACAGATAAAGGTCTGTGCGGTGCGCTCAACACCAACGTCCTTCGCCTTGCGCTGACCAAGTACAAAGAATGGCAGGCTGAAGGCGAAGAGATCGACGTGTGCGCTCTGGGCGGCAAGGGTTTGAGCTTCATGCAGCGAATCGGCGCTAACGTGGTATCGCAGGTCACTGGTCTGGGCGATCGGCCCAATCTCGAGAGCCTGATCGGTGCCGTGAAAATCATGCTCGATGGGTACGCACATGATCGCTTCGATCGTCTGCTGATGTTCAGCACGCGGTTCGTCAACACGATGAAGCAAGAACCGTCGATGGAGCAGTTGCTGCCGCTGTCCGGCGAACGGCTCGGCTCACCCGAAGGCACGTGGGATTACATCTACGAGCCGGAAGCGCGCGTCGTGCTAGAACAGGTGCTCACGCGTTATGTGGAAGCGCTCGTATACGAGGCCGTCGCCGAAAACATGGCTTCCGAGCAATCGGCACGCATGGTCGCGATGAAAGCCGCGACCGACAACGCAGCCACATTGATAGACGAGCTGACGCTCATCTATAACAAGAATCGGCAGGCTGCCATTACCAAAGAAATCTCGGAAATCGTCGGCGGCGCCGCCGCGGTTTGAGAAGCGAAGATAACTAATCGGGGTTCAAATGAGCGAAGGAACTATTGTTCAGTGCATCGGTGCGGTCGTGGATATCGCATTTCCACGCGAGGGCATGCCGAAGGTCTATGACGCACTGGTGCTGGAAGATTCCGCCGAGTCGAGCTTTGCGGAAAAGGGGCTGACCTTCGAGGTCGAGCAACAGCTCGGTGACGGCGTCGTGCGCTGCATCTCGCTCGGTTCGTCCGACGGACTGCGCCGCGGTATGAAAGTGCGCGGAACGGGCGCGCCGATCTCGGTCCCGGTTGGACCGGGAACCCTAGGCCGCATCATGGATGTGCTGGGCCGCCCCATTGACGAGGCCGGTCCTATCATTGCAGATGAGCGTCGCAGTATCCACCGCCCCGCGCCGAAGTTCGACGAGTTGAGCCCGTCGGTCGAGCTGCTCGAAACCGGCATCAAGGTTATCGATCTGGTCTGCCCGTTCGCCAAGGGCGGCAAGATCGGCTTGTTCGGCGGCGCCGGCGTCGGCAAGACGGTAAACATGCTCGAGCTGATCAACAACATCGCCAAGCAGCACGCTGGCTTGTCGGTGTTCGCCGGGGTCGGCGAGCGCACTCGTGAAGGCAACGACTTCTATCACGAGATGAAAGATTCCAACGTTCTCGACAAAGTCGCGATGGTGTTCGGACAGATGAACGAGCCGCCGGGAAATCGGTTGCGCGTTGCATTGTCGGGTTTGACCATGGCGGAGAAATTCCGCGATGAAGGTCGCGACATTCTTTTGTTCATCGACAACATCTATCGCTATACCTTGGCTGGAACCGAAGTGTCCGCGCT
>JBDTMS010000533.1:0-3810 GCA_039934195.1 Betaproteobacteria bacterium | reverse complement strand
GGGAAATCGACGGGGTGAACGGCGAGCTCAAGCTGATCATCAAGGACCTGCACAACGGCGATCATCGCAACGGCGGGCTGACTTGCCGCGACGGCTATCTTTACTTCGCGCTCGGACAGCCGAGCAACGAAGGCTTTGCCGATTCCGATAATCTAGGTTGGACCGACATTCCGAATGACCCGTTCTGGCTCGCTCATCCAGACGGGTTGGGTACGACGCCGCACGACGCACCTTGCCGCGACATCGTCCACACGGGATTGAACGTGAAGACCTCGGACGGCCGACTAACGGGTGCGTACATGCCGGCTGGCGTTCCGGCGAAACCGGGACAGATCGTCAAGGCGACGGTTCCGTGCCACGGCGCCGTCATCCGCGTGAAGTACGGCGATAAAGACAAGGACGGCATCTACCCGCACAACAAGATGGAGGTGTACGCGTACGGATTCCGCAACGAGTCCGGCGTGGAATTCGGTCCGAAGGGCAGCCGCTTCGAGTCTGCGCTTGCGGTCAGCGACAACGGCATGAACGACCTTGGCAATCGCCGCGTCGCCAACGGCGCGGAGAAGCTTTGGCTGGTCACCGAGAAGGGGCAGGACGCAGGCTTTCCGGATAAGGAAGGCATGAACTTCGTCACCAACAAACGGTTCAGCTATCGTGCCTACGCGGGCTCGGTGGTCGACCGTCCGCATCCGAATCTGTACATCGGCGACAAGCCATTCGTGCCGAAACCCGCTGCTTATACCGGCAATCTACACAACGCTGGAATACGCGGCGTGCCTTTGATCGTCGCTAACAAAAACCCCAACGGCTACATCAATCCCCTGCTCGAGTGGGACACCAACAGCCCGATGGATGGCCTTGCCTGGAGCGCGAAAGGGTTCGGCTACGACAATAATCTGTTCTTGTCCGTCTACGGCATCTTGACCGGTCCCGAGAGTCTAGAACCTGCATGGCCCAACATTCTGCGTGTAGAGTTCTTGAATCCCTCGGGTATCAAGTGGACGCCGTTCGTGCATAACATCGAGCCCGGCGGCAACGCTTATCAGAAGCCGGAAAACCGCGGCGGCATGGAGCGGCCGAACGACGTCGTGTTTAGCAATGACGGCAAAACCATGTACATCGTCGACTACGGCGCGGTGCACATGGACTTCAATCAGACGGCGCCGTTCTACCCGGTGGCCGGTTCCGGTGTGATCTGGACCGTGACATACACGGGCCAGTAAGTGGAGTGATCGCAGGTGGGAGCTAACAACTCCCACCTGATTTCCTAATTATTCATGCATGCAACGCTCGTTATCAACGTCGTCGGCTTAACGCCGTCACTCATCGGTGCGCACACCCCGCATCTACAGCGGCTCGCCGCACGCGGCGGCTTGCGAGCCCTCAACACCGTAACGCCCGCGGTCACGACGACCGTGCAGTCGACCTTCGTCACCGGCACGTTGCCGCGCGATCACGGCATCGTTGCCAACGGCTGGTACTTTCGCGATCTGTCCGAGGTCTGGCTGTGGCGGCAGTCGAATCGTCTCGTGCAGGGCGAAAAAGTCTGGGACGCCGCAAAGCGCCGGGACCCGAGCTTCACCTGCGCCAAGATGTTCTGGTGGTACAACATGTACTCGACCGCCGACTGGTCCGTCACGCCGCGGCCGAGCTACCCGGCCGACGGCCGTAAGCTTCCCGACATCTACACCGACCCGCCGGAGCTGCGCGACGAGCTCAACGGCGCGCTCGGCGAATTTCCGCTGTTTCGCTTCTGGGGACCCGGCGCCGATATCGTTTCCACCGAATGGATCGCGCGCAGCACATTGCATGTCCGCGCAAAACATCGCCCGACCTTGACCCTGGTGTATCTGCCGCATCTGGATTACAACCTGCAGCGTCTGGGGCCGGATCATCCGCACATCGCGCGCGATGTCACTGCGGTCGATGCGCTGTGCGGCGAGCTGATCGACGCAGCGGAGCGCGACGGCGATCGCATCATCGTGCTGTCCGAGTACGGCATTACGGCCGTCAACCGGCCGATCCACATCAACCGTGCGCTGCGCGAAGCCGGCTGGATTCGCATCCGTGAAGAGCTTGGACTCGAGCTGCTGGACGCAGGCGCATGCAAAGCGTTCGCCGTGGCGGACCATCAGCTCGCGCACATCTACGTGTCCGATCTCGCGCTGATCCCGCAAGTAAAAGCGCTGGTGGAAGCGCTGCCCGGCGTCGAGCGCGTACTCGATGCAGAAGGCAAGCGTGCGATGGGACTCGATCATGAACGATCCGGCGAGCTGGTCGCGATCGCACACGCTGACAGCTGGTTCACCTACTACTATTTTTTCGACGCCGATCGCGCACCGGATTTCGCGCGCACGGTCGACATCCATCGCAAACCGGGCTACGACCCGGTCGAGCTGTTTCTCGATCCGCAATTGCGTTTTCCGAAGCTGCGCATTGCTGCAAGGCTCGCACGCAAGAAGCTCGGCATGCGCTATTTGATGGACGTCATCGGACTCGACGCGTCCATCGTTAAAGGGTCGCATGGGCGCCCCACCGATCGTGCCGATGCGGGGCCCTTGTTCATCTCATCCGATCCCAGCCTTCTGCCGGCAGGCAACATCGACGCGGTCAACGTCAAACAACTCATGCTCGATCACATTTTTTCCAACGCCAAGCAGCCGCTTACGGAGGTCGCGTGAGTCCCGCAACCCTTCTGTATAACTGGTTGCGTCGCCAACTTCCGACCACGGCGACCGAGTGGCTCGACGGCCAGGCCAAGATTGTTTCCGGCACGCCGACCGACCGTGAGCTCAATCTCGCCATCAGTCTGGTGTCGCGCAAGCTCGGCAAAGATCCGCTGCAGCTCGATCCAAGCGACCTCGAGCAAGCGGCGCGCGCGCGAAAAAATTGGGATCCGACCGGCTGGACGCTCGACCAGGCGGGCCGCATCTATCTGCTGCTGTGCTGCAACGTAACAGCCGAGCGTTTTCGCGCCTGGCTCGATCAACTCTGCCAGACGGCGGACGTCGGCGAGCTGGTCGCCTTCTATCGGGGTCTGCCGCTTTATCCGGACGCAGCGCAGCACCGTCTGCGTGCCGCAGAAGGAATACGCTCCAACATGAAAGCGGTGTTCGAAGCGGTCGCGCATCGCAATCCGTACCCGGTCGAAGAGCTGGCCGAAGGGCCGTGGAACCAAATGGTTTTGAAGACGCTGTTCGTCGGCAGCACGCTGCATCCGATTCAGGACCTCGAGACGCGCGCCAACCCGGCACTTATGCGTATGTTGTGCGACTATGCTCATGAGCGCTGGGCCGCCGGCCGCCCGATAAGCCCGGAGTTGTGGCGCTGCGTGGGTCGGCATGCCGACCCCGCGGCGCTGGCGGATTTAGAGCGCGTGCTGAACACCGGTACGGCAGCGGAACGGGAAGCCGCCGCACTCGCCTTGGGAGATTCTCCCGAAATGGCCGCGCAAGCCATTCTGCAACGTCATCCCGACCTCGCTGCTGCCGTCGCCGGCGGTAAAATCACCTGGACAACTGTCGTCCAGCCGCACTGACGCTGGCATCGACGCCATCTTAGGAGAGCTCACATGAAGTTCATCGACCCGCACATTCACATGACGGCGCGCACGACCGATGACTACGAGCGCATGGCCGCCGCCGGCATCGTCGCGGTGATCGAACCCGCGTTCTGGCTGGGACAACCGCGTACGACGGTGGGCAGCTTCATCGACTACCTGTCGACGATCGTCGGCTGGGAACGGTTTCGCGCCGCGCAGTTCGGTATCAATCACTACTGCACGATCGGCCTCAACAGCAAAGAAGCCAA
>JBDTMS010000532.1:0-3811 GCA_039934195.1 Betaproteobacteria bacterium | reverse complement strand
AAGGCAACATCAGCCTGTTCTGGTTCGACCACGGCTGGTTCTGGTACATCCCGCTGCGCGACGGCACCACCAGCGTCGGTGCGGTGTGCTGGCCCTACTACATGAAGACGCGCAAAACCGATCCGACGACGTTTTTCATGGAGACAATCGCGTCCTGTCCGAGGCTGCAGGCGCGTTTGAGCGAGGCCACGCTGATCAATGAGGTCACTGCAACCGGCAATTATTCCTACGAATCCGATCGCATGGTCGGCGACCGCTACATCCTGCTGGGCGATGCGTTCGCGTTCGTCGACCCGGTATTCTCCTCCGGTGTATTTCTGGCGATGAACAGCGCGTTTCTCGGCGCAGACGTGGTCGATGCGTGGCTGCGCGATCCGGCATCCGCCCGTCCGTTGATGAAACGATTCGATCGCGAGATACGTCACGGCATCCAAACCTTTTCCTGGTTCATCTACCGCATGACCAGCCCCGCAATGCGCAAGCTGTTCATGGGTCCGCGCAATCACCTTCGCATGCAAGAAGCGTTGCTCAGCCTGCTTGCAGGCGATTTGTTTCGCGGCACGCCGATCTATTGGAGCTTGCGCGCTTTCAAAGGCGTGTACTACGTCACTAGCCTGATCTATCTGCGGCGATGTGTGCAAGCGTGGGTCCGGCGCCGACGGGCGTTACGCGACGCGCGCCCGATTGCAGACCGCGTACGAGCGTGACCTCGAGCGGCTGTCTCTCGATGCGCGCGGAATCGATGTTCGTTAACGCGCGTACGCGAGCGCTGGTTTTTATCGCGTTCGCCATCGCCGCACCAATCGCACAAGCCGAGCTGCTGCCATTGTGGGAAGGCGGAATCGGCCTGGCGGTGGTCGACTTCCCCGACTATCGCGGGGCGGATGAGCGCACCACATACGCGGTGCCGTTGCCGTACGTCGTGTATCGCGGCGACAAATTTCGCATCGACCGTGAAGGCCTACGTGGCTTGTTCTTTCATTCCGATCGCGTCGAGCTGGATGTGTCGGCGAATGCCTCGATACCGGTCCGCAGCAATGACAATCAAGCGCGCGCCGGCATGAGCGACTTGGATCCTACGGTCGAAATCGGCCCGACGCTCAACATCACCCTGCACGAACGCACGGACAAGCGATCGAAGCTGCAACTCCGATTGCCGGTGCGCGCGGTGATTGCCACCAATTTCACCCGTGCGCGTGGCGCAGGCTTCGTGTTCCAGCCTCAGCTCGATCTATCGGTGCACGATCTCACGCCGATATCGGGCTGGCGCTTCGGCGTGTCCGCCGGGCCGCTGTTCGGCGATCGGCGCTATCACAATTACTACTACGGCGTCGATCCTGGATTCGCCACGCCGCAGCGGCCCGCGTACGCCGCCTCAGCCGGTTACAGCGGCTCGCAAGTGACGCTGTCCACCAGTCGGCGCTTCCCGCGTTTCTGGGTTGGCGTTTTCGCTCGTTTCGATTGGCTTAAAGGTGCGATCTTTTCCGACAGTCCACTGGTGCGCCAGGAGCGCGCGTTCGCAGCCGGCATCGCCGTGTCGTACGTGTTCGCACGTTCGAGCACGCTGGTGGAGGATGACGAATAGCGGATTTACGCTGTGAGTATCGTGAACCGCGCGCCAGGCGCAGCGTTCTGCGCGCTTGCTTGTCTGCTCCTCGCTTCGTGCGGGAGCGTCGGCGATTCGAAGCCGTTGGCTGCATTGAACATCGATACCCCCATTCGATTGCTGCTCACCTTCGACGACGGCCCCAGCACGTGGCAACCCGACAATCCCACGAGCGCGGTTCTGGATCAGCTCGCGGCCAATCCGATACAACCCGGTATCAAAGCAGTCTTTCTCCTGCAGACGCGCGACCCACGGGCCGGTGCGAGCAGCGCCGGCAAAGCGCTCATGCGGCGGCAGCAAAGCGAAGGACATTTGCTGGCGTTGCACAGCGGCTCGCCGCGCGGTCACGCGAGCCACGTTCGCATGTCGAGCGAAGAACTTGCGAAATCGCTTAAAGATGGCAGGTCGGACATCCGATCTATCACTGGCAAAGATGCTACTTTGGTGCGGCCGCCGTTCTGGAGCTTCGACGAGCGCACACGGAAGGTTTATCGCGAAAATGGTTTCGACATGCTGTTGACGGACATCAATGCCCGGGACGGAAAAATCTACGGCTGGACCATCAGCTTGCGCCGCCGCAGCCACTTCCTCAAAGGGATGAAGAACGTGCGGGAAGCGATCGAACAAGGCAAGATAAAATCGCTCGATGGGGTGATACCTGTGGTCATTACGTTTCACGACACTAATCGATTCACTGCCAGCCACATGCGTGAATATCTGGAGATTCTCGTCGAGACGACACAAGCCGTGGGTTTGCCGCTTGCTGATCCACCTTTCTACAACGATAGAGCCCAGATCGAGCACGCGGCGACGGTGCGTGCGCGGACTGGATCTTATGCAGGTGACCCGTGAGCCTGCGACATCGCTGGCGCGCGAAGCAGAGGGCATTTCAGTTGATCAGAACCGTACGCGGGCGTGTGCACACCGCGTTCCAGACTGTCTGGGTCTACCTTGGCTTCTTGTATTTCGGAGTCGGCGGGACGCTATACAGCTTCGTTAGCAGTCTTTTGTATCCACTGCTGCCGCGCGCGGCCGCCGCACGTGTTGGAAGAAGCGGCATATCGCTTCTCGTTCGCAGCCTGCTGGCATTCCTGAAAATAGCTGGTCTGATAAAACTGGATCTATCTGCGCTTGATCAGCTGAAGGGCGAGCGCGGCATTATCATCGCGCCGAATCATCCCAGCCTTTTGGATGCGCTGTTCGTTATTTCGCGCGTACCGCAAGTCTCCTGCATCATGAAAGCGAAGCTGTGGGACAACCCGATCATGGGTGGCGGCTCGCGCCTTGCCGGCTACATTCGCAACGACTCGCCGTTGAACATGGTTCGTCAGGCATCTGATGAAGTGATATCCGGCCATCCACTGCTTATTTTTCCGGAAGGCACCCGCACGCTGCGCCAGCCGATCAACGAGTTCAAAGGCGGGTTCGCCCTGATTGCGAAGAAGTCGCACGCTACGATTCAAACCGTCTTCATCGAGACCAACAGCCCCTTCCTCAGCAAGGGCTGGCCCTTGCTAAAAAGGCCCCAGCTTCCATTGATCTATCGCGCACGGCTGGGGAAGCGTTTTACCATCGAGGGCGAAGTGAAGGCGTTCGTGGATCAACTGCAAGCGTATTATCGTGAAGAGCTCTCGGTGGATCGACCTGTCGCAGCGACGTCGATTCCCGCCCGACAAGAGTCGCCGCACCCCGACGTCGCTGCGTAAAATCTGGCAGTACTCGAACTACCAATCGGGCGTGTTGTGCCGCAAGCCTCCTCCACTCATCTGGTCCTAATCCCCAGTTACAACACCGGCCCGCAGGTATATCGCACCGTGCTGCAGGCTCGTTCGTTTTGGGATCCAGTGTGGGTAGTGGTCGATGGCAGCACCGACGGTACCGGTGAAGAGCTGGTAAAAATCGCCGAAGACGATCCCGCCTTGGAAACGCTTCTGCTCACCAGCAACCAAGGCAAAGGTGCAGCGGTGATGGCGGGCTTGAAGAACGCCACCAAGCGCGGCTTTACGCATGTTCTGGTCATGGATGCCGACGGTCAGCACCCCGCCGAGCAAATCCCCGAGTTCATGCAGGCGTCGTTACGAGAACCGCGGGCGCTGATCCTTGGGAAGCCGGTATTCGACAGCGATGCTCCACGGATCCGCGTGCTCGGACGCAAAGTTTCGAATAGTTTCGCCCACATCGAAACCTTGTGCGGCGGGATCGGCG